>NZ_AZND01000003.1:0-77795 GCF_000576205.1 Methylibium sp. T29
GCCCGTGCTCCTCGGCGGCCCCGCCGACCGTGCGGCCGCAGCCCGCATCGCGTCCGGCGTGCCCGGCCTGGTCGATCTGGCCGGCGCCCTGAAACTCGACGAAACGGTGGCCGCGATCGAGGGCGCAACGCTGCTGATCGGTGTCGACACCGGGCTCACGCACATGGGCACCGCGCTCGAGGTCCCGACCGTCGCGCTGTTCGGATCGACCTGCCCTTACCGCGACCCGAGGACGTCGCGCAGCGTGGTGCTCTACGCGCAACTCGATTGCTCGCCCTGCCAGCGCCACCCGACCTGCGACGGCCGCTACGACTGCATGCGCGCCTTCGAGGTCGACCGCGTGTTCGCCGAAGCCTCGCGCCTGCTGGAGCCGGTGGCATGAAGAGCCTGCACGTCGAGGCCGGCCGGCATCTCTACGGCGGGGCGTTGCAGGTGGTGTTCCTGCTGCAAGGCCTGAAAGCCCGCGGCGAACCGGCCGTGCTGGTCTGCCCGCAAGGCAGTGCGATCGCCGAGGCGGCGCGCCCGCATGCGCTGCGGGTGCACGAGATCGCCATGAAGGGCGACGCCGACTTCGGCATGGTCGGGCGCCTGCGGGCACTGATCCGCGCGGAACGCCCCGACGTCGTGCACCTGCACAGCCGGCGCGGCAGCGACCTGTGGGGCGGCCTGGCGGCCCGCCGCGAAGGCGTGCCGGCCGTCCTGAGCCGCCGGGTCGACAACCCCGAACCGCGCTGGTGGGTGAAACGCAAGTACCGCCTCTACGCACGCGTGATCGCGATCTCCGAGGGCATCCGCCAGGTGCTGCTGGGCGAAGGCCTGTCGGCCGGCCAGGTGGTGTGCGTGCACAGCGCGGTCGACACCGGGCGCTACCGCCCCGAACCGGCCGAGCGCGCCTGGCTGCGCGCGGAATTCGGCCTGGCCGACGACGAGAGCACGCTCGCGATGGCGGCGCAATTCATCCCGCGCAAGGGCCACCGCACGCTGCTGACCGCGCTGCCGGCCGTGCTGGCGGCGCACCCGCGCACCCGCACACTGCTGTTCGGGCAGGGTCCGGAACTGCCGGCCATCCAGCAACTGGTGCGCGAGGCCGGCCTCGGCGAGCGCGTGCTGTTCCCCGGCTTCCGACGGGATCTGGAGCGGGTGCTGCCGTGCATCGACGTGATGGTGCATCCGGCCGAGATGGAGGGTCTGGGTGTTGCGCTGCTGCAGGCAGCGGCCTGCGGCCTGCCGATCGTGGCCGGACGCGCTGGCGGCATCCCGGAGATCGTGCGGCCGGGCCTGAACGGCGAGTTGATCGAACCCGGGGACGCCGCGGCGCTGGCGCAGCACCTGACGAACCTGCTCGGCGACCCCGCGCTGCGGGCTCGCTATGGTGCGGCGGGACGGCAGCTGGTGCTGGACGAATTTTCGGTGGATGCGATGGTGGAGGGCAACCTGGCCGTGTACCGCGCCTGCGTCGGGGCGGTGGCCGGGTGATCGACAATCCCGCCGTCCAGACTCGGCGCCACCCGCCCCTCGGAGCTTCCCGATGAACCAGCACCGGATTCCCGTCTACCGCCCCGACCTCGGCGGGAACGTCAAAGCCTATGTCAACGAGTGCATCGACTCGTCGTGGATCTCCTCGCGCGGCCGCTTCGTCGGGGAGTTCGAGTCGGCCTTCGCGGCGTACATCGGGGTCGAGCACGCCGCCTCCGTCTGCAACGGCACGGTCGCCCTGCACCTGGCGCTGCTGGCGCTGGGCATCGGGCCGGGCGACGAGGTCATCGTCCCCACGCTCACCTACATCGCGCCGGTCAACGCCATCGCGTACACCGGCGCCACGCCCGTCTTCGTGGATTCGCTGCGCAGCAGCTGGCAGATGGACCCGGAGGATGTGCAGCGCCACATCACGCCGCGCACGCGCGCGATCCTCGCGGTCCATCTCTACGGTCAGACCTGCGACATGGCCGCGCTGGCCGCGATCGCGCACGAGCACCGCCTGTTCCTCGTGGAGGACTGCGCGGAGGCCTTCGGGTCGACGTACGCCGGCCGGCACGCCGGGACCTTCGGCGACATCGCCACGTTCAGCTTCTTCGGCAACAAGACCATCACGACCGGCGAGGGCGGCATGGTGGTCACGAACGACAAGACCCTGAACGAACGCGCGCGCCACTTCAAGGGCCAGGGCCTGGCCGCGCACCGCGAGTACTGGCACGACGTGGTCGGCTACAACTACCGCATGACGAACATCGCCGCAGCCATCGGCCTCGCGCAACTGGAGCGGGCCGACGAGATCATCGCGCGCAAGCGGGATCTGGCCCTGCAGTACGCGCGTCGTCTTGCCGGCCTGCCGATCGAACTGCACGCCGAGGCACCCGACACGCGGCACAGCTACTGGATGGTGTCGATCCTGGCCGACCGCGCCGAAGCGCGCGAGCCGCTGCGCAACGCCCTCGCCGAGGCGGGCATCGAGACCCGACCGCTGTTCTATCCGGTGCACACGATGCCGATGTACGCCCGCAGCTACCGCAAGCACCCGGTGGCGGAAGACCTGGCGTGGCGCGGCATCAACCTGCCGAGCTGGCCCGGCCTGAGCTGCGAGCAGATCGACCACATCGCCCACACGATCGCGAGCTTCTGTTCCAGGTCGGCATGAATTCGCGTCTGTACATCCTCGGAACCGGCGGCTACGCGAAGGAGGTCGCCCAGCTCGCGCACGCCGTGATGCAGGCGACGGGTCCCTGGAAGGAGATCGCCTTCCTCGGCGAAGGCGAGGCCGATGCGAGAACCGCCATGCCGTTCGGCCAGGTCGTCGGGACGGACGAGCTCCTGCTCGATGCCCGGCACGACCTGGATGTCGTGATCGGCATCGGCTCGCCACGGATCCGCCAGGCGCTGGCGACGCGGCTGTCGAGCCTGACGCATCTTCGCTTCCCGAACCTGTTCCACCCCCGCATGACGGTCAGCCCCGAGTACCTGAAGTGCGGCGTGGGCAACCTGTTCCATGCCGGCAGTGCAGTGGAGTGCGATGTCGTTCTCGGTGATTTCAATGTCTTCAACCTCAACACCACGATCGGCCACGACTCGGTGATCGGTTCCTGCAACGTGTTCAACCCCGGATGCAATGTGTCTGGCAACGTCAGGGTGGGCGACGGCTGCCTGGCCGGCACAGGTTGCCAGGTGCTCGAGAAACTGAGCGTGGCGTCCAGGACCACGCTGGGCGCCGGCTCGGTCCTGGTCCGGTCGGTCGACGCGGAGGACGGCGTCTATGTCGGCGTTCCCGCCCGGCGGCGCCGATGAGGCCGGCCGCGGTCGCCGCACGACGGCTGCGTGACCCATGCTGAAGCTGGGTCTGCTCGGCCATGGCTTCGTCCGGTGGACGGGCGGCCAGGACTTTCTCAGGCTGGTCACGGCCAGCCTGGCGGCCACCGGTGTACCGCTGGAGTTGCATGCGCTGCTGCCCGAGCCCCGGCGCCGCTTCCACGAGCGCGGCTGGGCCGGCGCCCTGTGGCGAAGCGGCCGCCAATGGCTGGGCCACCCGCTGCCCGCGCCGCCCTCGCCGCCGGCGAGCCCTTGGAGCGGCTTTTCTCCGGCCATGGCGTGGACGTGCAGGTGCACCGCATCGAGGCCGGACATGCCGCCATCGCGCGGGCCTCGCAACGGCTCGGCCTGCAGGCCCTGCTGCCGGCCGACTCGGCGCTCAAGCCGGTGGTGCGGGTGCCTGGGTCGGCTACATCTACGACTTCCAGCACCGCCATCTTCCGCAGTACTTCACGGCGGACGAGTCGGCCTCGCGCGACCGACGGTTCAGGTCCACGCTGTCCCGTGCGCCGAGCGTCATCGTCAACGCGCGGGACGTCGCCGCGGACATCGAGCGCTACTGCCCCGGACATGCCGCGCGGGTGTTCCCCCTGCCGTTCGGGGCGGCGCCGGCCGCCCACTGGTTCGCGCTCGATTCGAGCGCGACGCGATCCCGCTATGGCATCGCCGGCGCCTACTTCATCATCAGCAGCCAGTTCTGGCAGCACAAGGACCACCTGACCGCATTCCGTGCCTACGCCGAGATGGCGAAGGACCACCCTGGACTGACGCTCGTCTGCACCGGATCGACGGAGGATCACCGCGATCCGGCGTACTTCCCGGGCCTGCTGCAGTCGCTCGCATCACTGGGCATCAGCGAGCGGGTCCGGATACTCGGGCTGATCCCCAAGGACGACCAGATCTCGCTGCTCAAGGACGCGGTCGCGGTGATCCAGCCGACGCGCTTCGAAGGCGGGCCCGGCGGCGGTGCGGTGTACGACGCCGTGGCGCTCGGCGTGCGTTCGATCCTCTCCGACATCCCGGTCAACCTCGAGATTGCCGAGGAAGGGGTCAGCTACTTTCCAACAGGCGACGCGGCGTCGCTGGCCGATCGGATGCGCGCCGCCCTCGCGACGCCGTATGTCCGCCCGTCGGCGCAACGTCTCGTCGAGAGCGGACAGAAGCGCCGGAGCCTGTGCGGGTCGACCCTGCTCGAATCCATCGAATTCGCGCGGCGCCAGCAGCGCCTGCGAGCCTAGGCTGCGAGACCATGAACACCCCTCCCGAACTGCCCGCGCGGCTGACCCCTGCCCGGCTGCCGCCCCACTGGCCCGGCGCCGCGGTCCCATCGGCCGCCGCTCGCCCCGCGGACCCGCCGCGCATCACCGTCGTCACACCCTCCTACAACCAGGCCGCCTTCCTCGAATCCACCATCCGCTCGGTGCTGGAGCAGGGCTATCCGGCGCTCGACTACCACGTGATCGACGGCGGCAGCACCGACGGCTCGGTCGACATCCTGCGGCACTACGCGCCGTGGCTGACCAGCTGGGTGTCGGAGCGCGACCGTGGCCAGGTCGATGCCCTCCTCAAGGGCCTGGCGCGCGCCGATGGCGAGTGGTTCAACTGGATCAACTCGGACGACCTGCTGGCCCCCGGCGCGCTGTGGGAGGTGGCCCGCGTGCGCGACGCCGACCTGTTCGGCGGCTGCACGCAGAACTTCAGCGAGCACCGGCTCGACCGCCTGCGCACCAGCCGCGCACTGACGGCACGCGACCTGGTGCGCCTGCCGATCGAGTCGCGCACGCGCTGGCACCAGCCGGGCATCTGGTACCGCACCGCGGCGCTGCGCGAGACCGGCATCGATGCCACGCTGCACTACCGCTTCGACCTCGATCTGCTGATCCGCTACACGCAGCGCTTTCCTCGCGTGCAATACAGCGATCGCACGCTGGCGTGGTTCCGGCTGCACGGCGCCTCCAAGTCGCTCGCCGACGCCGAGCGCTTCAGTGACGAGCACCAGGCGCTGCTGTCGCGCCTGCTCGACGACCCGGCCCTGCAGGCCCTGCACGCGGACACCCGCGACGCCCTCGCGGCGCTGCAGTGGCGCAAGACGCTACGTGCGCTGCAGGACGACCACTCGCGCCCCCGGACGACCCGCCTGCTGGCGCTGTGGCGTGCAGCGCGGCAGGTGCCTGGGGCCTGGCGCATCAACGCGACCTATGACACGCTGGGCCGCCTGCTGCGGCCACTCCGCGGCTAGGGCCGGGCCGCGGCCTGCTGCAGCCGTTGCCGGACCAGCGGCACCAGCGGCTCGACGGGCCAGCGACGGCTGGCCTGCAGCAGCACGAAGCGCGCCGCCGGATCGTCGAACGCCGCCTCGACCAGCGCGGCCGCCTGGTCGCGCTGCTGCTGCGTGATCACGAAGCGGGTGGCGGTGTTCGCCGCACTCTCGAAGTGGCGGCGGCCCCGCTCGATGAACTGCGCATACGCACCGTAGAGCGTGAACTCCGACAGCTCGCCGGGCCGCTGGCCCAGCAGGCTGCGCCACCACGGGCGCCCGCCATGCACCTGGGCCAGGTAGGCGTGCAGGCCGCGCGCGGTGTCGCGGTGGAACACGAACGGCCAGGCCACGAAGTTCACCGGGCGCACCGTCTCGGCCGGCAGCGCCAACATGCGCGCCGCGGCATCGGCCCAGTGCGCGAAGGTGGGCTGGTACTCGATCATCAACGCCGCCCGGTCGTCGTGCAGATAGTGCTCGGCGCGCAGCGGCACGGTGGGCAGCACGTCGGAGTCGAGCGCGACATAGGCCGTATGCGGCCCGATCGCCGGCACGGCGAGCTTGACGATCTGCTGCACGTGCCATCCATCGCTCGCCGCGTCCGGAAACCAGCCGAAGCGCTTGGCCAGGCTGCGACGCAGCTTGCGGTAGCTGTCGGGCCAGCCCGACAGGCGCCGTCGCGTGGCCTCGACCTCGGCGGGCAGCACCTCGGCCGAGGCGATCCACTCGACCGGGTGGCGCCCAGCGCATTGCGGAACAGCGGCAGGTCCTCGGTCTGCACCACCGCGAGGTGCGGCCAGTCGCAGCCGAGGGCCTCGAGCGCCTCGCGCAGCAGGCCGAAGCGCTGCAGGTCGGCGCGGTAGGTCGGCGTCAGCAGCGCGACGCGCGGCGGGGCCTCCGTCATGGCGCCGGCGGCGGCCTGCTCGGTGGCGTTGCCGCATCCGCCTCCAGCGCCCACAGCGCCGCGTACTTGTGGAATGCGTACTGCCCGAGGATCACGGCCATCAGGAAGCCCCGGCTGCCGTCGAGGAAGCCGCCACGCAGCAGGTACTGCTGTAGGAAGTCGGTCCCGAAGCGCAGCGCCGCATAAGCCAGGTTGCCGCGCTGGCCCTTGGCGAACTTCTGCCCGGCGAGCAGGCAGCCGTACTTCAGGTGCTTCTCCTGCACGTGCTGGTAGCTGCGCCACGAGTAATGCTCCAGCGGCGCCTTCAGCACACGGTCCTTGCGGCGCGGCATCAGCAGCGACTCGTGCACCTGGTGGTCGCGGTAGCGCACACCCTCGCGCAGGAAGAGCTTGGCCTGCGGCGAGGTGTAGCGGCCGTGCTTCAGCGGGCGGCCGAAGAAGTAGGTC
This sequence comes from Methylibium sp. T29, assembly GCF_000576205.1. Taxonomy (NCBI): domain Bacteria; kingdom Pseudomonadati; phylum Pseudomonadota; class Betaproteobacteria; order Burkholderiales; family Sphaerotilaceae; genus Methylibium; species Methylibium sp. T29. Next base: position 6,909 of record NZ_AZND01000003.1, read on the forward strand.
TTCCACGGCATCTTGAGCACGGTGAAATCGCGCCCCGGCTCGTCGAGCACGCGGTCGATCTCGTCGCGCAGTTCGGGCGTCACCACTTCGTCGGCATCGATCGACAGCACCCACTCGCCGCTGCAGTGGTCGAGCGCGCGGTTGCGCTGCGGGCCGTAGCCCGGCCAGTCGGTGACCCAGAGCTTGTCCGTGTAGCGGCGCACGATGTCGGTCGTGCCGTCGGTGCTGCCGCTGTCGAGAACGACGATCTCGCTCGCCCAGCCGGCCACCGACTGCAGGCAGGCCTCGATCCGGTCGGCCTCGTCGCGGACGATCATCATGACCGAGAGGGTCGTGCGGCGGCTGGAACGGGGCAGCATGGCGGGGGCGGAGTCGCGTCGGCCCGGATGATAGGCGCTCGTGCCGCCGCGGCCGGCCGTAGGCAGCGCCCGCGCGCGACACGCGCTACCCTCCGCGCATGACCTCGTCCTCCTCGTCCACCGCTCCCGGCCTGCGCGAGTCCCGCGTCCTGCGCGTGCCGGTTCGCAGCCTGCATTACCAGGTGCATGCCTGGGGCGATGCCTCGCTCGTCGCCCCCGAGCGCCCGCCGCTGGTGCTGCTGCACGGCTGGATGGACGTCGGAGCGTCGTTCCAGTTCCTGGTCGATGCGCTCGCCACGCCGCGCCTCGTGCTCGCGCCCGACTGGCGCGGCTTCGGCGGCAGCCTGGCGCCGACGGGCACCGACAGCTACTGGTTCGCCGACTACCTGGCCGACCTGGACGCGCTGCTCGATCACTTCGCCCCCGACCAGCCGGTCGACCTGCTGGGCCACAGCATGGGCGGCAACATCGTGATGCTCTACGCCGGCGTGCGGCCCGCGCGCATCCGCCGACTGATCAATCTCGAGGGCTTCGGCATGCCGCGCAGCGTGCCGGCCCAGGCGCCCGGTCGCTACGCGAGATGGCTCGACGAACTGAAGGCGCCGCAGCGCCTGCGCGATTACGCCAGCCTCGACGAGGTCGCACGCCGACTGCGCCAGAACAACCCACGGCTCACCGCGGAACGCGCCTCCTGGCTGGCGCCGCACTGGGCGCGCCAGACGACGGCAGGACGCTGGGAGATCCAGGGCGACCCGGCGCACAAGCGCAGCAACCCGCTGCTCTACCGCGTCGACGAGGTGCTGGCCTGCTGGGCCCGCATCACGGCGCCGCTGCTGTGGGTGGAGGGGCGGCAGACCGACGTCGCCAAGTGGTGGGGCACCAGCTACCCGCGCAGCGATTTCGAGGAGCGCCTGGCCTCGATCGCCTCCACGGTGTCGATCGAGCGGGTGATGCTGGAGGACGCCGGGCACATGCTGCATCACGATCAGCCGGAGCGGTTGTCGGCGCACATCGAGCGTTTCCTTTCGGCTCCGTGAGCTGCATGCGGGGCGGTGGGGCGGTGGAGCGCGCATGGCGGGGTGCGGGTGGGCGACAGCGCGCATCGGGTACCCCGCTAAGCGATGGCGCCCGCCCGCACCCCGCCATGCAGGCACCGCCCGTGCTTCTCCACAGCGCATACCGCGATGGTGCCCGCGAGGATGAGGGCGGGCCCGGCGAAGCGCATCGGGTACCCCCGCTAAGCGCAGCCGGGCCCGCCCTCATCCTCGCCCGCTCCGAGCTCAAGAGGCAGCATGAGAAAATCCATCGATCAGCGGCCCGCAACCGCCGCGTCCCGAACACGAAGGAAACCCCATGGACATCGAACACATCAACGCCCTCGGCAACCAACTGGCTGACCTGCGCGAACGCACGGCCCAGCTCCGGGGGTATCTTTGACTACGATGAAAAGTCACGCCGCCTGAGCGAGGTCAACGCCGCGCTCGAGGATCCGACGGTCTGGAACGACCCGAAGAACGCCCAGGCCCTGGGCCGGGAGAAGAAGTCGCTCGAGACGGTGGTCGACACCATCGCATCGCTGGAGCGCAACCTCGCCGACAACGCCGAGCTCTACGAGATGAGCAAGGAAGAAGGCGACGAGGACGGCCTGCGCGCCATCGAGGCCGAGACGCTGGGGCTGGCCGCGCAGGTGGAGCAGCTCGAGTTCCGCCGCATGTTCAGCAACCCCGCCGACCCGAGCAACTGCTTCATCGACATCCAGGCCGGCGCCGGCGGCACCGAGGCCTGCGACTGGGCCAGCATGCTGCTGCGCCAGTACCTCAAGTACTGCGAACGCAAGGGCTTCAAGGCCACCATCGAGGACGAGACCGAGGGCGACACCGCCGGCATCAAGAGCGCGACGATCAAGGTCGAGGGCGACTACGCCTTCGGCCACCTGCGCACCGAGACCGGCGTGCACCGCCTGGTGCGCAAGAGCCCGTTCGATTCCTCGGGCGGGCGCCACACCAGCTTCGCGTCCCTGTTCGTCTACCCGGAGGTCGACGACTCGATCGAGATCGAGATCAACCCGGCCGACGTCCGGACCGACACCTTCCGCGCCAGCGGTGCGGGCGGTCAGCACATCAACAAGACCGACTCGGCGGTGCGGTTGACGCACATCCCGACCGGCATCGTCGTGCAGTGCCAGGACGGCCGCAGCCAGCACAGCAACCGCGACGTGGCCTGGAAGCGGCTGCGCTCGCGCCTCTACGACCACGAGATGCGCAAGCGCCAGGAAGAGCAGCAGAAGCTGGAAGACACCAAGACCGACGTCGGCTGGGGCCACCAGATCCGTTCCTACGTGCTGGACAACAGCCGCATCAAGGACCTGCGCACCAACGTCGAGATCTCCAACACGCAGAAGGTGCTTGATGGCGACCTGGACGCCTTCATCGAGGCCAGCCTGAAGCAGGGCGTCTGAGGCCCCACCCCGCTCGACCCCACGAAGTTCCCCTGGAGACACCGCACATGCGCGAAGGCACCGCTCCCCTCGTCCGCCGCGAGGACTACAGCGCCCCGGCCTACTGGATCCGCAGCGTCGACCTCACGTTCGACCTGGACCCGCAGAAGACGCTGGTCATCAACCGCATGGAGGTCGAGCGCAACCCCGACCTGCCGACGCAGCCGCTGCGCCTGGACGGCGAGGACATCAACCTCACGCGGGTGCTGGTCAACGGCGAGAGCATCTCCTTCCGCGTCGAAGGCGCGCAACTGGTGCTCGACGGCCTGCCGGACGGCCGCTTCACGCTCGAGCTGCGCAACACCTGCGCACCGGCAAAGAACACCCAGCTGTCGGGCCTGTACACCTCCGGCGGCGGTTTCTTCACGCAGTGCGAGGCGCAGGGCTTCCGCCGCATCACCTACTTCCTCGACCGGCCCGACGTGATGGCGGTCTACACCGTCACGCTGAAGGCCGATGCCAAGGCCTACCCGGTGCTGCTGTCGAACGGCAACCTCGTGGAGCAGGCCGAACTCGACGGCGGCAAGCACTGCGCGAAGTGGCACGACCCCTTCCCGAAGCCGAGCTACCTGTTCGCGCTGGTCGCGGCCGATCTGGTGATGCGCGAGCAGAAGATCCGCAGCCGTTCCGGCAAGGACCACCTGCTACAGGTCTATGTGCGCGCCGGCGACCTCGACAAGACCGAGCACGCGATGAACTCGCTGATCGCCTCGGTGGCCTGGGACGAGGCGCGCTTCGGCCTGTCGCTCGACCTGGAGCGCTTCATGATCGTCGCGGTCAGCGACTTCAACATGGGCGCGATGGAGAACAAGGGCCTGAACATCTTCAACACGAAGTTCGTGCTGGCCAGTGCCGCCACAGCGACCGACTTCGATTTCGCGCACGTCGAGAGCGTGGTCGGCCACGAGTACTTCCATAACTGGACCGGCAACCGCGTGACCTGCCGCGACTGGTTCCAGCTGTCGCTGAAGGAAGGGCTCACGGTCTTCCGCGACCAGGAGTTCAGCATGGACATGGCGGGCGCCGCCAGCGCCCGCGCCGTGCAGCGCATCCAGGACGTGCGCCTGCTGCGCCAGGTGCAGTTCTCCGAGGATGCCGGCCCGATGGCGCACCCGGTGCGGCCCGACCAGTACCAGGCGATCGACAACTTCTACACCGCTACCGTCTATGAAAAGGGCGCCGAGGTGGTGCGGATGATGCACACGCTGGTTGGTCGCGACGGTTTCGCCGCCGGCATGAAGCGCTACTTCGAGCGCCACGACGGCCAGGCCGTGACCTGCGACGATTTCGCGCAGGCGATCGCCGACGCCAACCCCGGCAGCGCGCTGGCAGGGCGGCTGGACGCCTTCAAGCGCTGGTACGCGCAGGCCGGTACGCCGCAGCTCGCCGCGCGCGGCCGCTACGACGCCGAAACCCGCCGCTACACGCTCGAACTCACGCAGCGCGGCCTGCCCACGCCGGGCCAGCCCGACAAGCAGCCGTGGGTGATTCCGGTCGCGATCGGCCTGGTGGCCGCCGACGACGGCCGGGCGCTGCCGCTGCAGCTCGAGTCCGAACCGGCCGCGGGCGGCACCGACCGCGTGCTGGTGCTCGACCAGCCGAGCGCCGCCTTCACCTTCGTCGGCGTCGAGTCCGAACCCGTGCCCTCGCTGCTGCGCGGCTTCTCGTCGCCCGTGGTCCTGGATGCCGCGCTGACGGACGCCCAACTGCTGGTGCTGCTGGCCCACGACGGCGACGCCTTCAACCGCTGGGAGGCCGGCCAGCAAATCGCGTTGCGCCGCCTGCTCGCGGCGGCCCAGCGGCCGGACGACGGCACGCCGGTGCTCGACGAACCCTTCGTGGCGGCAATGCGCAGCCTGCTGCGCGACCCCTCGCTCGATGCCGCCTTCAAGGAGCTCGCGCTCACGCTGCCGACCGAAACCTATGTGGGCGAGCGGCTGGGCGCGGAGATCGACCCGCAGCGTGTGCATGCGGTGCGCGAGGCCGCACGCCTGCAGCTCGCGCAGGCGCTGCGCGACGACTGGGCCTGGGCCTACGAGCACCACCAGCCCGCGGGCGGCTACTCGCCCGACGCACACAGCGCCGGCCAGCGCGCGCTGGCTAACCTGGCGCTGGCGATGCTGGTGCTCGACGCCACCACCAGCGGCGACACCGTCTGGCCCGGCCGGGCCTACCAGCGCTTCAAGGACGCCGGCAACATGACCGACCGCTTCGGCGCGCTGTCGGCTCTGGTGAACGCGCACGCCGAGCTGGCGGTGCCGGCGTTGGAGCGCTTTCACGCGCTGTTCAAGGGCGAGGCGCTGGTGATCGACAAGTGGTTCGCGCTGCAGGCCGGCGCGAGCGAGCCGGTCGGCGAGCACGCCGGCCGCGTGTTCACGCGGGCCAAGGCCCTGCTGCAGCATGCCGACTTCTCGCTGCGCAACCCGAACCGGGCGCGCAGCGTGCTGGCGGCGCTGTTCCTCAACAACCCGGCCGCCTTCCACCGCCGCGACGCCGCCGGCTACGTGTTCTGGGCCGAGCGCGTGTGCGAGGTCGACGCCATCAACCCGCAGCTCGCCTCGCGGCTGGCGCGCGCACTTGACCGCTGGCGTGCGCTGGCCGAGCCTTACCGCAGCGCCGCGCGCGAGGCGATCGCCCGCGTGGCGGCCAAGCCGGAGCTGTCCGAGGACACGCGCGAGATCGTCACGCGCGCGCTGCAGGACTGACCTCCCCTGCTCCTCCCCCTCCTCTCTCACGTCCGAAGGAACCCCGAGATGACCCGACGCATCAGCCTCACGCAATACCTGGTGGAGGAGCAGCGCGAGCGCGGCCGCATTCCGGCGCAGTTGCGCCTGCTGCTGGAAGTGGTGGCGCGCGCCTGCAAGAGCATCGCGATCAGCGTCAACAAGGGCGCGCTGGGGGGCGTGCTCGGCAGCGCCGGCAGCGAGAACGTGCAGGGCGAAGTGCAGAAGAAGCTCGACATCATCGCCAACGAGGTGCTGATCGAGGCCAACGAATGGGGCGGCGCGCTCGCGGCCATGGCCAGCGAGGAGATGGACAGCATCTACGTCGTGCCCAACCGCTACCCCCAGGGCGAATACCTGCTGCTGTTCGACCCGCTCGACGGCTCGAGCAACATCGACGTCAACGTCAGCATCGGCACCATCTTCTCGGTACTGAAGAAGCAGAGCGATACCCCGGGCGTCAGCACCCAGGATTTCCTGCAGCCCGGCAGCGCCCAAGTGGCCGCCGGCTACTGCGTCTACGGCCCGCAGACCACGCTGGTACTGACCGTCGGCGACGGCGTCGCGATGTTCACGCTCGACCGCGAGCAGGCTCGTGGGTGCTGACCACCGACGAGGTGCGCATCCCCGAGGACACCAGGGAGTTCGCGGTCAACATGAGCAACCAGCGGCATTGGGCGCCGCCGATGCAACGCTACATCGACGAATGCCTGCAGGGCAAGGACGGCCCGCGCGGCAAGGACTTCAACATGCGCTGGGTCGCCAGCATGGTGGCCGACGTGCACCGCATCCTGTGCCGCGGCGGCGTCTTCATGTACCCCTGGGACAAGCGCGAGCCGGCCAAGGCCGGCAAACTGCGGCTGATGTACGAGGCCAACCCGATGGGCTTCATCGTCGAGCAGGCCGGCGGCGCGGCCACCAACGGCAAGCAGCGCGTGCTCGACCTGCAGCCGAGCCAGCTGCACGAGCGCGTCAGCGTGATCCTGGGCTCGAAGAACGAGGTCGAGCGCGCGAGCGCCTACCATCGCGAAGCGGGCTGACAGCGGCGGCCGCGACGTCACCACCGCGGAGGACGAGTCGATGGCAAAGCAGAAGAGAAACGCGTTCTATGCCCAGTCGGGCGGCGTGACGGCGGTCATCAATGCCTCGGCCTGCGGCGTGATCGAGACGGCGCGCCGCCACAAGGACCGCATTGGCAAGGTCTATGCCGGCCGCGACGGCATCATCGGTGCGCTGACCGAGGACCTGATCGACACCGGCAAAGAGTCGGCCACGGCGATCGCCGCGCTGCGCTCCACGCCGTCGGGCGCGTTCGGCTCCTGCCGCTACAAGCTCAAGTCGCTCGAGGCGAACCGGCGCGAGTACGAACGCCTGATCGAGGTGTTCCGCGCGCACGACATCGGCTACTTCTTCTACAACGGTGGCGGCGACTCGGCCGACACCTGCTTCAAGGTCAGCCAGCTGTCGGAGGCCATGGGCTACCCGCTGCAGGCGATCCACGTGCCCAAGACCATCGACAACGACCTCGCCTTCACCGACTGCTGCCCCGGCTTCGGCTCGGTGGCCAAGTACGTCGCGGTGTCGACGCTCGAGGCCTCGTTCGACGTGCGCTCGATGGCCAAGACCTCGACCAAGGTGTTCGTCGTCGAGGTCATGGGCCGCCATGCAGGCTGGATCGCCGCGGCCGCCGGCCTGGTCGAGGAGCAGGGCATCCCGGTGGTGATCCTGTTTCCCGAGATCGTGTTCGACGAGCCGAAATTCCTTGCCCGCGTCGACCAGCTCGTCCGGCAGCACGGCTACTGCACCGTGGTGGTGTCCGAAGGGTGCCACCACGCGGACGGCAGCTTCCTCGCCGAGCAGGGCGCGCGCGACGCCTTCGGCCACGCGCAGCTCGGCGGCGCAGCGCCGGTGGTGGCCAACCTCATCAAGCAGGCACTCGGCCACAAGTTCCACTGGGCCGTGGCCGACTACCTGCAGCGCTCGGCGCGCCACATCGCGTCGAAGACCGACGTGACCCAGGCCTACGCGCTGGGGCGAAAGGCGGTCGAGCTCGCGCTGCAGGGCCACAACGCGGTGATGCCGACGATCGAGCGCCTGGCCGATGCGCCGTACAAGTACCGCATCGGCATGGCGCCGCTGGCGAAGGTGGCCAACGTCGAGAAGTTCATGCCGCGCGACTTCATCACCAAGGACGGCTTCGGCATCACCGAGAAGTGCCGCCGCTACCTGCGACCACTGATCCAGGGCGAGGACTATCCGCGTTTCACCAACGGCCTGCCGCGCTACGTGAGCCTGAAGAACGTGGCGGTGCCGAAAAGGCTGGCTGTCTTCGACCTGAAGTAGTGCCACGCCATCGGCTAGAATCTGCGTTTTCCCGGAGCGGCATCAACGCTCCGAGGGTCTGAAAAGACCTTGCCGGTGTAGCTCAGTTGGTAGAGCAGCGCATTCGTAATGCGAAGGTCGGGAGTTCGACTCTCTTCACCGGCACCAAGTTTCGAGAGCTCGGCGCGGACTGTCCTCGTTCCTGGACGCCGTGCAGCCTGCAGCCGACTTGCCATGGACTCGCTTGACCAAATAGACCGAGCGATCGCTGATCGTCTGTGAGCGGCCCTGGCGATCGACCACGGCGTATTCGTTCAGGAACTCCACCGCATCGGCATCGTAGCCTCGGCGCTCATACAGCGCACGCGCACGGGGGTTGCCGTGACTGACGCCCAGGCCGATGGCCTCGCAGCCACGGGCGGCCGCCAGCGACTCCATCTCGTCCATCAGCCGCGAGCCCACCCCAGGGACCGGTAGCGCAACGGGACGAACAGGCGATAGATCTCGGGGATATCGCGCCAGCGCTGCGTGATCTGCGGCGCATGCTGGCGACGCCATCCGACGAAGCCGATGCCGATCGGAACGCCGCGATACCACGCCACCAGGATGTCGAGATCACCGCCAGCCTGCTCCTGCAAGCTCGACGAGTACGGCGACACCAGCGGGGCCGGAATCGCTCGCTGCACGGCATCGACCTCGGCAGCACTCAGTCTGCGGATGGCGATGTCGTGGATCGCGCGCCGCGGGACCCAGCGCTGCCATACCCGTTCGACCAGCCCCTTGACCTGCTTCACCCAGCGCCGCATTGCTTCGTCATGACGACGACCCTCTCGCGGACGGTCTGTCGGTCGGAAAGTTGTTCTCGCCGTGGTGGAGTCCATTTCGTCGCGATTGTTCCTTTTCGACGACCCGATCGGCGCAGAGCAGAAAGCAACAAACCGACAATACGGCCATATTGCCGCCAACCGCAGCGCGTTCAAATGGACTTGATGCTCACCGTTGCCACCTGAGCAGTACATCGACCGCATGCGCGAGACCTGACGCCGCCAAATACATCACGATCCAGAGCGGGGAGGCGCCAGTCAGGGCCTCTCGCAAGCCCAGCATCAGGCACAGCCCCGACACGAGGTTGACGGCAAAGTCGCCGACCGGCACGCCCTTGCCGGTGCGACGGTGGTACAGCGCCAGCGCGAGGCCTTCGAACAGCGTCAGGCCGATCACCAGATCGATGACTGTGGCGCTCGATAGGCCTTCGAGCACGGCGACCTCAGGCACCGAACGGGCCGTTGAGCCGGACGGTCGCGAGGTTCAGGAAGCCGGCGAACGCCACCCACGCGAGGTAGGGCAGCAGCAGCAGGCTCGCGATACGCGCATAACGGGCCAGCACCCCAATCAGCAGCAGGATCGACAGCCAAAGCAGCAACACCTCGAACAGCGCCCAGTCGGGCCGGTGCAGGCGGAAGAACAGCAGACTCCACAGCACGTTCAGGAAACCATTGAGCGCGAACAGCGCCAGCATCCACTCCCGGTCGACCCGCCGCGGCGCGCGGCGCCACGCGATCACGCCGGCCATGGCCGCCAGCGCGAAGATCGCCGTCCACGCCGGGCCGAACAGCCAGTCAGGGGGCTTCCAGGGCGGCTGCACGAGCCGCTGATACCAGGGGCCCAGATCGGTCATCAAGCCACCGAGGCCGGCCACCGCGAGCGCGGCGGCCGCCGCGATCAGGACAGGCTTGAGGAGACCACCGCGTGAGGTCATGCGCGCACCAGCCCCAGCAGGTGCCCCATGTCCTTGAAGAAGATGCGTACGTGGGCCATCGGCTTCTTGCGCACCAGTTCCTTGTTCATGTACGACTCGAAGGTGAGCTGCTGCACGTCGCGGTCCTCGCAGATCGTGACGAAGCGCTCGCGGCGGCGGTCGCTGGAGTACCAGAACCACTGCATCACGCCGAGCACGCGAAACACCGTGCCGTGGGCCTTCATGAAGCGGCGCCGCGCCTGCCGCAGCAGCGGCCGTCGCCGGTCTGCAGCGCCGACTCGACCGCCTCGGCCGCGAGGCGCCCGGAGGCCATCGCGTAGTAGATGCCCTCGCCCGAGGCCGGCGCGACCACGCCCGCGGCGTCGCCGGCCAGCAGCACGTCGCGGCCGTTGTCCCAGCGCCGCAGCGGCTTCATCGGGATCGGTGCCCCCTCGCGGCGCAGCGTCTGTGCGTCCTGCAGGCCCGAATCGGAGCGCAGGCGGCCGACGGCGGCGCGCAGTGAGAAGCCCTTGTCGGCGCTGCCGGTGCCGATGCTCAGCGTGTCGCCATGAGGAAAGACCCAGCCGTAGAAGTCGGGCGACAGGCTGCCGCGGTAGTAGACGTCGCAGCGCGACCCGTCGTAGCCGACCGGCTTGGCGGGCGGTGCGCGGACGATCTCGTGGTACGCGAACACGCAGGGGTTGCGCTCGGCGCCCGCGATGGCCTGGCGGGCCACCGCCGAGCGCGCGCCGTCGGCACCGATGACGCAGCGCGCACGCACGCTGCGCGGCACGCTGGCGGCGTCGCCGGGCCGCTCTCGGGCCTGGTAGTGCACGACGCTCACACCGTCGTCGTCGCGCGTGAGCCGCTCGAAGCTGCCGATCTGCCGTTGTGCACCGCTACCGGCGGCACGCGCGCGCAGCCACTCGTCGAAGGCATCGCGGTCGACCATGCCGACGAAGCCGTTCTCGATCGGGATGTCGACCCGCTTGTCGGTCGGTGACACCATGCGTGTCAACCTGCTGAAAGCGCGCAGCCGGCGCGCCATGCGCTGGCGCTACACCGGTCTCAATCGGGGCTCCACACGCCCAGCGCAGCCTGCAACCGCTGCGCTTCGCGGATTGCGTCGGCGCTCGACATGGCGCTGGCGCGCGCGAGCTCGGCGTTCTGGTGCGTGGTCGCGTCCAACGTCTGCAGCCGCGTGTTGATGTGCTCGACGCCGGCGCATTGCTCCTGCGCCGCGAGGCTGATCTGCGAGATCATCGCGCTGACCTCCTTCACTTGCTGAGCCACGCCATTGATGCGTGTGCCGACCTGGGCCGCCAGCTTCTCGCCGACGCCGGTCTGCTGCTGGGATTCGTCGACCAGGTGCTTGATCTCCCTTGCCGCGGCGCCGCTGCGCTGAGCCAGCGTGCGCACCTCGCCGGCGATGATGTTGAAGGTGCGGCCCTGTTCGCCGGCACGGCTGGCGGCGGCGGCGGCGTTGAGCGCCAGGATGCCGGTCTGCAGCGCGATCTCGTCGATGACGTGGCTGATCTCGCCGATGCGCCGGCTGCACGCGGTGATGTCGTGCATGGCGGTGTGCATGGCGGCGGCAGCGGCGCAGGTCTGGTCGGCTTCGTCGGAGGCCTGGTGCGCCGACCGGCTGGCCTGGGTGGCCGCATCGGTGTTGCGCTGACTCAGCGCATCGATGTCGGCGGTGCTGCGCGTCACGGCCTGCACGTCGTCGGCCTGGCTCGCCGAGCGCTCGGCGAGGCGGCTCGCGCCGTCGGCCAGTTCGTCGACCACCGAAGCGACCTCGGCGGCGTGGAGCCGAGCGTCACCGAGCACAGCGGTCATCTTGGCCACCATCTGCCCGAGTGCGAGATTCAGCTCGAGCAGTTCGCCGGCCGTTCGCGTGTCGTCGAACTGCCGCGTGATGTCGCCGCCGGCGATGGCCATCGCGGCATCGAGCGATTGGCGCAGCGGCGCGACCACGCGCTGCAGGAAATACACCGCCACCGCGATCGATGCCATCAGCCCGATCGATCCACCGACCAGGGCCCAGACGCGCCAGCCCCCGCTCATCGCCATCGGCACGGCCAGCGCATCGGGCCATAGCGCACCGACAAGCAGCAGAGTGAACAGCAATGCGAGGATCGCGGCGGTACCCTGCATCCGCCACTGCACCGGCAGGTCCAGCGGGTTTCTCACGGCCCTGACGAGCGCGCGCCATCCGGTCTCGACGATGCGCCCGGCACGCAGCACGTAGTGCGCGCCGGCGCCGGCCCGCCAGAGGCCGTAGACCTGCTCCGCCTCGCGGACCTCGGCATCCGCGGGTGGGCACTGCACCGACGTAAAGCCGACGGTCTGCCGGTCCTTGAACATCGGGATGATGTTGGCCTTGACCCAGAAGGCGTCGCCGGAGCTGCTGCGGTTCTTGACGAGCCCCGTCCAGGGCCTTCCGGCATGGAGAACCGCCCACATGTCCGCGAACACCTTCGGTGGCATGTCGGGATGCCGCACGATGCTGTGCGGTGCACCGAGCACCTGTTCCATCGCGTAGCCGCAGGTCTGCAGGAAGGCCTTGTTCGCGAAGCTGATCGCGCCCTGCAGGTCGGTGGTGGTGATCAGCGGCGCCTGCTGCACTGCCGAGACGATGCCGGCGGCGCCGCCCTGCTGGATGGGTCTGTGATTCACGCTGTCTCCGTCCGCGCCTTGCGCTGTTGTGGGGTACACCTCCCGCCGACAGACGGGGTCGGGTCGCGGCAGCCCCTCACGCAAGCTTCGAACCCGTCGGCGTCACGGTCAGCGAACGCGACGAACGGCCGGCCGACTTTCGGCACGGCACACAGAGTGATCAGTCCGTTACCAGCGCCGCTCGGTCCGGGCGTGGTCGCCGACCCACCACCCGAGGCTTGGGCTCAACCGAAGTCTGCAACTGGGCATGGATGAGACGCTGCCCCTGCGCGGTCAGGAACTGCTCGAATGCCACCGCCACCTGCGGCAGCTGTCGCGACGCCAGGTGCAACACGAACCACTCACGCTCGACAGGGTTGCTGTCCAGCGGCAGCAGTTGCAGCAGATCGGCGTCGAGCTCGAGCCGGCAGGTGTGCAAGGACAGGAAGGCCACGCCGAAGCCCGCCACGCACATCTGCTTGATGGCCTCGTTGCTCGACAGCTCGGAGCCGATGCGCAAGGTGATGGCCTCGTCCTTGAACAGGCGCTCCAGCGTCGTGCGGGTGCCAGAGCCGCGCTCACGTGCCAGCAGGCTGGCACCCTCCAGATCGGCCAGCGTCAGCCTGCGCTGCGCCATCAACGGGTGGCGCGGCGACGCGATGAAGGCCATCGGGTGCTTGGCAAAGGCTGTCGCCACGGTCTTCAGCTCTCCGGGCGGGCGGCCCATGATCACCAGGTCGACCTCCTGGGCCGCGAGCATCCGCACGATCTCGTCGCGGTTCCCGACGCGCAGCTTGACCTTCACGTTGGGATGCTCGTTCGCGAAGCTCACCAGCAACGGCGGCAGCAGGTATTCAGCGGTCGTCACGGCACCGACGCGCAGCGTGCCCGAGAACACGCCTCGCAGCGTGGCCATCTCGTCGCCGACGTCGCGCCACAGGTCGAGGATGCGGCCCGCATAGGACGCCATCAGGTCGCCCGCCGGCGTGAGTCGCACACCGCGGCCCTCGCGCTGCAGCAGCGGCGTCCCGGCCGATTCCTCCAGCAGCTTGAGCTGGATCGAGACCGCGGGCTGGGTCAGGTAGAGCTCGCTCGCGGCACGCGACACGCTGCCCAGCCGAGCGACGGCATGGAATGCCGAAAGCTGGCGCAGCGTCGCGTTCTTAAGCATTTGCAAACACCAATGTTTTGCTGAACATAATTAATTTTTATATGTGAAGACAGGTTCGTATATTCATGTCCATCAACGGTTTGGCAGGTCATTGCAAGGCCTGTACCGCCAAGCCCTTGCATGCAGAACCGCCAACCAAACCGCCGTCGAGCAAGGAGAGTGCCGTGGGCAAGATGAACGAACCAACGCAGATCACCGACACCAAGAAGCGCTATGCCGCCGGTGTCCTGAAGTACGCCCAGATGGGCTACTGGAACGGCGACTACGTGCCGAAGGACACCGACATCCTGGCGCTGTTCCGCATCACGCCGCAGGACGGCGTCGATCCGATCGAGGCCGCCGCCGCGGTGGCCGGCGAGTCCAGCACCGCGACCTGGACCGTGGTGTGGACCGACCGCCTCACCGCCTGCGACATGTACCGCGCCAAGGCCTACAAGGTCGAGCCGGTGCCCAACAACCCGGGACAGTACTTCTGCTACGTCGCCTACGACCTGAGCCTGTTCGAGGAAGGCTCGATCGCCAACGTCACCGCATCGATCATCGGCAACGTCTTCAGCTTCAAGCCGCTGAAGGCCGCACGCCTGGAGGACATGAAGTTCCCGGTCTCCTACGTGAAGACCTTCGCCGGCCCGCCGACCGGCATCGTCGTCGAGCGCGAGCGGCTCGACAAGTTCGGCCGCCCGCTGCTGGGCGCCACCACCAAGCCCAAGCTGGGCCTGTCGGGCCGCAACTACGGCCGCGTGGTCTACGAGGGCCTGAAGGGCGGCCTCGATTTCATGAAGGATGACGAGAACATCAACTCGCAGCCCTTCATGCACTGGCGCGACCGATTCCTGTTCGTGATGGATGCGGTCAACAAGGCCAGCGCCGCGACCGGCGAGGTCAAGGGCAGCTACCTGAACGTCACCGCCGGCACGATGGAGGAGATGTACCGCCGCGCCGAGTTCGCCAAGGAGCTCGGCTCCGTCATCATCATGATCGACCTGGTGGTCGGCTACACGGCGATCCAGAGCATGAGCAACTGGGCGCGCCAGAACGACATGGTGCTGCACATGCACCGCGCCGGCCACGGCACCTACACGCGCCAGAAGAACCACGGCGTGAGCTTCCGCGTGATCGCCAAGTGGCTGCGCATGGCTGGCGTCGACCACCTGCACACCGGCACCGCGGTCGGCAAGCTCGAGGGCGACCCGCTCACCGTGCAGGGCTATTACAACGTCTGCCGCGACACGCACACCAAGGTCGACCTGCCGCGCGGCATCTTCTTCGACCAGGACTGGGGCGCACTGAAGAAGGTGATGCCAGTGGCCTCGGGCGGCATCCACGCCGGCCAGATGCACCAGCTGATCGACCTGTTCGGCGACGACGTGGTGCTGCAGTTCGGCGGCGGCACGATCGGCCACCCGCAGGCATCCAGGCCGGTGCCACCGCCAACCGCGTCGCGCTCGAAGCCATGGTGCTGGCGCGCAACGAAGGCCGCGACATCAAGAACGAAGGTCCGCAGATCCTGCGCGATGCCGCCAAGAGCTGCACGCCGCTGGCCGCCGCACTCGATACCTGGGGCGACATCACCTTCAACTACACGTCCACCGACACGTCGGACTACGTGCCCACGCCGTCGGTCGCCTGAGCACGACCTCCCCGCACCTCCTGGAGTACCCCATGCGCATCACACAAGGCACCTTCTCCTTCCTGCCCGACCTGAGCGACGAGCAGATCAGCCGTCAGGTCAGCTACTGCCTCGACAAGGGCTGGGCCATCGGCCTCGAATACACCGACGACCCCCATCCCCGCAACACCTACTGGGAGATGTTCGGCAACCCGATGTTCGACGTGCAGGACGCCGCCGGCGTCATGCTCGAGGTCAAGAGCTGCCGCAAGACCTTCCCGAACCACTACATCCGCCTGACCGCGTTCGACTCGTCGCACGGCACCGAGTCGGTGGTGCTGTCTTTCATCATCAACCGCCCCAGCGAGGAGCCCGGTTTCCGCCTGATCCGTACCGAGGAGCCGGGCCGCACCTTGCGCTACAGCATCGAGAGCTACGCGGTCCAGGCCGCCGCGGAAGGCGCACGCTACTGATCGCGCCGCGCACCGAGATCGCTGCCATGGACGAGACCTCCTCTTCCGCCCCCTCCCCGCGTGCGCTGTTCGAAGCCTCGGGCGTGCGCACGCTGCTCGAGCAGCTCGATGCCGAGTTGGTCGGTCTGGCGCCGGTCAAGGGGCGCATCCGCGACATCGCCGCGCTGCTGGTGATCGACAAGCTGCGGCAGCAACAGGGGCTGCAGTCGCAGCCCCCTTCGCTGCACATGTGCTTCACCGGCAACCCCGGCACCGGCAAGACGACGGTGGCGATGCGCATGGCTGCGGTGCTGAAGCAACTGGGTTATGTGCGCAAGGGCCACCTCGTCGCGGTCACGCGCGACGACCTGGTGGGCCAGTTCATCGGCCACACCGCGCCCAAGACCAAGGAGGTGCTGAAGAAGGCGATGGGCGGTGTGCTGTTCATCGACGAGGCCTACTACCTGTACCGCCCCGAGAACGAACGCGACTACGGGCAGGAAGCGATCGAGATCCTGCTGCAGACGATGGAGAACCACCGCGACGACCTGGTGGTGATCCTCGCTGGCTACAAGGACCGGATGGACACCTTCTTCGGCAGCAATCCGGGGATGGCCTCTCGCATCGCGCACCACATCGACTTCCCCGACTACAGCGAGTCGGAGCTCATGCAGATCGCAACCCTGATGCTGCAGGGCCTGAACTACCGCTTCGACGACGAGGCCGAGCCGGCCTTCGCACGCTATGTCGGCCTGCGGCGCCAGCAGCCGCACTTCGCCAACGCCCGCTCGGTGCGCAACGCACTCGACCGCATCCGGCTGCGCCATGCCACCCGCCTGTTCGACGATGACAGCGCGCTGACGCGCGATCAGCTCTGCACGCTGCAGGCGCAAGACATCCTGGCCAGCCGCGTGTTCGAGACGGCCAGCCTCGAAGGAGACTGACATGGGCATCGACGCGCTCATCTTCGACGTGGACGGCACCCTCGCCGACACCGAGGAAGCCCACCGCGTGGCCTTCAACCTGGCATTCGATCGCTACGGTCTGGGCTGGAGCTGGAGCCGCACCGAGTACCGCGGCCTGCTCGACGTCACCGGCGGCAAGGAGCGCATCACCAGCTACATCCAGTCGCTGCCGATCGCACCGACCGACCGGCGCCGCCTGCTGGAGCTGGTGCCGCACCTCCACCGCGAGAAGACGCGCTTCTACAGCTCGATGGTGAACGACGGCGGCATCGTGCTGCGCGACGGCGTGGCGCGACTGCTCGAAGAATCCCTGCATGCCGGTCGACGTCTCGCGATCGCCAGCACCACCAGTGCGGTCAATGTCGACGCCCTGCTGCAGTCGACCCTCGGCGCTCGCGGACTGGAGATGTTCAGTGTGATCGCCTGTGGCGACCAGGTGAAGCAGAAGAAGCCCGCCCCCGATATCTACCAGCTCGCGCTGCGAACGCTCGGTCTCACGGCCGACCGCGCCGTGGCGTTCGAGGATTCGTCCAACGGCCTGCGCTCCGCCGTCGCGGCCGGCCTGTGGACCGTGATCACACCGACCTTCTGGACCGAGGGCAGCGATTTCACCAGCGCCGGCCTGGTGTTGCCGCGCCTCGGCGACCCCGAGAAGCCCCTGAGCGACGAGCCCGGCCGTCAGCTGCAGAGATCCGCCTGGCTGAGTTTCGACGAACTGTGCGCACTGGCCCGCCCCGCTGCACCGCTGGACAGCGTCCAGGCCCTTTACCGGGGAATCGCCTGATGAGCGCCATCCGCATCGCGCCCAGCCTGCTGTCGGCCGACTTCGCCCGTCTCGGTGACGAGGTCCGATCCGTCATCGAGGCCGGTGCCGACCTGATTCATTTCGACGTGATGGACAACCACTACGTGCCGAACCTGACCATCGGCCGCTGGTATGCCAGGCCATCAAGCCGCACGCCACGGTGCCGATCGACGTGCACCTGATGGTGAAGCCCGTCGACGCGCTGATCCCGATGTTCGCGCAGGCCGGCGCCGACATCATCTCCTTCCATCCCGAGGCGAGCGAGCATGTCGACCGGACGATCCAGCTGATCCGCTCGCACGGCATCAAGGCAGGCCTGGTGCTGAACCCGGCCACGCCCTTGAACGTGCTGGATCACGTCCTGGATCAGCTCGATCTGGTGCTGCTGATGTCGGTCAACCCCGGCTTCGGCGGCCAGAGCTTCATCGAGGGCACGCTGCCGAAGATCGAAGCGGTGCGCCGGCTGATCGATCGCAGCGGCCGCGATGTGTGGCTCGAGGTCGACGGCGGCGTGAAGGTCGACAACGCCCAGCGTGTCGGCGCCGCCGGGGCCGACACGCTGGTCGCCGGCTCGGCGGTGTTCAACAGCGCCAGCTACGCCCAGGCGATCGCCGGCATCCGCGACAACGCCCGCCTGGGGCAACGCGCATCGAACCGCATGGCGGGCGACGGGGCGACATGATGAACTTCGACGCCATCGCCTTCGACCTCGACGGCACGCTGGTCGACAGCGCACCCGACATTGCGCACGCGCTGAATGCCGGCCTGGACGAGGTGCGCCTGCAGCGCTTCGATCTCGCCCGCGTGCGCGGCTGGATCGGCGACGGCCCGGACGCGCTCATCGCGCGAGCGATGAATGCGCAGGACCTCGACGCGGTCAGCACCGCGCTGCTGACGCCGCGCGTGCGCGCCGCATTCGATCGCGCCACGCTCGCGGCGCCGCTGCAGCATGGCCAGGTCTACGACGGCATCGCCGAGCTGCTGGCGCAGCTGAAGCCGCACCGACCACTCGCCGTCGTGACCAACAAGCCGACCCGGCTCGCCCGTGCCGTGCTGGAGGCTGCCGGGCTGCTGGACTGCTTCGCCACCGTGCACGGCGCCGACACGAAGGCGCAACGCAAGCCTTCGCCACTGCTGCTGGAAAACGCGGCAGACCAGCTCGGCGTCTCGACGGGTCGCCTGCTGATGGTGGGCGACAGCATCCTCGATCTGCGAGCGGCCCACGCGGCGGGCGCGCAGGCCGCGCTGGTGCAGTGGGGCTACGGTCACCTGACCGTGCCCGAGACCCTCGACGCCTGGCGCGTGGCGACGCCGGCGCAGCTGGCGGCCCGACTGCACCTGCAGTCCGCCCCCTGAGCCCAGAACACCTAAGGAGACCGTCATGCCCACTGGAGGAAAGTCGACCCTCACGCAGTTCCTCATCGAGGAACGGCGCAAGCACCCCGCCGCGACCGGCGAGCTCAATGCACTGATCACCGACGTGTCGCTCGCCTGCAAGGCGATCTCGCGCAAGGTGGCGTTCGGCGGGCTGGCCGGCGTGCTGGGCAGCGCCGGCTCCGGCAACGTGCAGGGCGAGGAGCAGAAGACGCTCGATGTGCTGAGCAACACGATGTTCCTGCGCGCCACCGAATGGGGCGGGCACGTGGCCGGCATGGTGTCCGAGGAGCTGGAGGCGCCGTACACGCTGCCGCCGCAGTACGCCCGGGGCAAGTACCTGCTGATGTTCGACCCCCTGGACGGCTCGTCGAACATCGACGTCAATGTCACCGTCGGCAGCATCTTCGCGATCCATCGTGCGCCGCAGCCACGCCAGGACCCGCAACCGCAGGACTACCTGCAGCCGGGCACGACGATGGTCTGCGGTGGCTACGCGATCTACGGGCCGTCGACGATGCTGGTGCTGACGCTGGGCGACGGCACGCACGCCTTCACGCTCGACCCGCAGCTCGGCGAGTGGGTGCTGAGCCATCCGAACCTTCGCATCCCCGAGAAGACCCGCGAGTTCGCGATCAACGCGTCGAACAGCCGCTTCTGGGAGCCGGCCGTCAAGCGCTACGTCGACGAGTGCCTGGCCGGCAGCACCGGCCCGCGCGGCACCGACTTCAACATGCGCTGGATCGCATCGCTGGTCGCCGAGACCCACCGCATCCTGATGCGCGGCGGTGTCTTCCTCTACCCGCGTGACAGCAAGGATCCGAACAAGGCCGGCCGACTGCGCCTGCTTTACGAGGCCAACCCGATCTCCTTCCTGATCGAGCAGGCCGGCGGCATGGCGAGCACAGGCCGCAAGCGCCTGCTGGAGGTGCAGCCGGAAGACATCCATCAGCGCATCGGCTTCGTGTTCGGCTCGACCGAGGAGGTGGCCCGCATCGAGGCCTACCACCGCGACGAACCTCCGACCCCCTACAACTCGCCGCTGTTCGGCAAGCGCGGCCTGTTCGCGGAAGCCGGCTGACACGGCAACCGCCGCCCGTTCTTCTCCTTCTTCATAGGCGCAGCCATGTCCGCATCGCATCCCATCATCGCCATCACCGGCTCGTCGGGTGCAGGCACCACGTCGGTGACCCGCACCTTCGAGAACATCTTCCGCCGCGAAAGCATCCGCTCCGTCATCATCGAGGGCGACAGCTTCCACCGCTATGACCGCAAGGCGATGAAGGCGGCGATGGCGGAACACGAGACCGCCGGCAACCCGCACTTCAGCCACTTCGGCGAAGATGCCAACCTGTTCGCCGAACTCGAGCAACTGTTCCGCGGCTACGGCGAATCCGGCACGGGCCAGGCGCGCAAGTACCTGCACAACGCCGAGGAGGCAGCCCCCTACAAGCAGGAGCCCGGCACCTTCACCCCCTGGGAGACGCTGCCGGACAGCGAACTGCTGTTCTACGAGGGGCTGCATGGCGGGGTGAAGACCGACAAGGTCGACATCGCTCGGCATGCCGACCTGCTGATCGGCGTGGTGCCGGTCATCAACCTCGAATGGATCCAGAAGCTGCACCGCGACCGGAACGCGCGCGGCTACTCGACCGAGGCCGTCACCGACGTGATCCTGCGCCGCATGCACGAGTACGTGCACTACATCTGTCCGCAGTTCACGCGCACCCACATCAACTTCCAGCGCGTGCCGGTGGTCGACACCTCCGACCCGTTCATCGCCCGCACCATCCCGACGGCGGACGAAAGCCTGGTCGTGATCCGCTTCGCCGACCCGCGCGGATTCGACTTCCCCTACCTGCTGAGCATGCTGCACGACTCCTTCATGTCGCGCGCCAACACGCTCGTTGTACCGGGCGGGAAGATGGAGCTGGCGATGCAGCTGATCTTCACGCCGATGGTGATGCGCCTGATCGAGCGGCGCAAGAAGCGGCTCGCGGCCTGATCGCAGCGCGGCGCATCGTGCCGCCCCGCCATCGGCGCGACCCCCAAGAACCTCATCCCCGGGCTCCCCCATGAACGCTACACCCGACACCCTGGCCCTGCGCAGCCAATGCGCCAATGCCATCCGCGCCCTCGCGATGGACGCCGTGCAGGCAGCCAATTCCGGCCATCCCGGCATGCCGATGGGCATGGCCGATATCGCCGAGGCGCTCTGGCGTCACCACCTGAAGCACGACCCGGCCGATCCGAAGTGGATCGACCGCGACCGCTTCGTCGTTTCGAACGGCCACGGGTCGATGCTGCTGTACGCGCTGCTGCACCTGAGTGGCTACGACCTGCCGATCGACGAGCTCAAGCGCTTCCGCCAGCTGCACTCGCGCACGCCGGGCCACCCCGAGATCGACGTCACGCCCGGTGTCGAAACCACCACCGGCCCGTTGGGCCAGGGGATCAGCAATGCCGTCGGCATGGCACTGGCCGAGAAGCTGCTGGCCGACGAGTTCAACCGCCCGGGCCATGCAGTGATCGATCACCGCACCTACGTCTTCCTCGGCGACGGCTGCCTGATGGAAGGCATCAGCCACGAGGCCTGTTCGCTGGCCGGCACCTGGCAGCTGAACAAGCTGATCGCCTTCTACGACGACAACGGCATCTCGATCGACGGCGACGTGAAGGGCTGGTTCTCCGATGACACGCCGGGCCGCTTCGAGGCCTACGGCTGGACGGTGCTGCGGGATGTCGACGGACACGACTTCGCGGCGCTCGACCGTGCCATCGCGCAGGCCCAGGCCTCCGACAAGCCCGTGCTGGTGTGCTGCAAGACGCGCATCGGCCAGGGTTCGCCGAATCGCGCCGGCACCGCCAAGGCTCACGGCGAGGCGCTGGGCGAGGCCGAGATCGCGCTGACGCGCCAGGCACTGGGCTGGACGGCGGCGCCGTTCGATATCCCCGAAGCGATCGAGCAGGCCTGGTCGGCGCTGGAGCCCGGCGCTCGCCGGCGGCGCGACTGGAACGACCGATTCGGCGCCTATGCGAAGGCCTATCCCGAACTGGCCGCGGAACTGCTGCGCAGGCTGTCCGCGACGCCCGCACTCGACCACAGGACCGAGGCTGCACTGGCGTCGGCGATCGAGGGCGCAGAGGCCCGGCATGCCGCCGTGGCCACCCGCAAGGCCTCGCAAGACGTGCTGCAGGAGGTGGGACCAGCCATGCCCGAGCTGCTGGGCGGCTCGGCCGACCTGACCGGCTCCAACCTCACGGACTGGAAGGGCCACCGTCCGCTCAAGGGGCGCGGCACCGGCAACCACGTGCACTACGGCGTGCGCGAGTTCGGCATGGCCGCCATCATGAACGGCGTGGCGCTGCACGGCGGATACCGGCCCTTCGGCGGTACGTTCCTGACCTTTGCCGACTATGCGCGCAATGCCATCCGCATGTCGGCGCTGATGCACCTGCCGGTCGTCTACGTCTTCACGCACGACTCCATCGGTCTCGGCGAAGACGGCCCGACCCATCAGCCGATCGAGCATGCGTCGAGCCTGCGGCTGATCCCCAACGTCGACGTCTGGCGCCCGGCCGACGCGACCGAGACGGCCGTCGCGTGGCGCCAGTCGCTGCGGCGCGATGACGGCCCCAGCTGCCTGCTGCTGTCGCGCCAGGCCCTGCCACACGGCGGTGACGGGCGCGAACGCATCGAGAACATCGCGCGCGGTGCCTACGTGCTGCGACGCCCCGAGGGCGAGCGCGTCGCGCTGCTGGCGAGCGGCTCGGAGATCGGCATCGCACTGCAGGCCGCCGCGCTGCTGGCGGCTGACGGCATCCCCGCGCGCGTCGTGTCGGTGCCCTGCCTCGACGCCTTCGATCGCCAGGACGCCGCCTACCGCAGCGCGGTGATCCCGCGTCACCTGCCGCGTCTGGCGATCGAGGCTGGCAGCACCGGTCTGTGGTGGAAGTACGTGGGCGAGCGTGGCGACGTGATCGGTCTCGACCGCTTCGGCGAATCGGCGCCGGCCGCGCAATTGTTCAAGTTGTTCGGACTCACGGCCGAGGCCGCCGCCGAGCGCGCGCGACAGCTGGTCCGTCCGCAAGGCGCCATCGCGGCCGACAGCGAGTTCGGCACCGAACTGAACGCCGTGCTGTCGTCCAACTGAGCCGTTCCCGCCCCCCTCTCCCCTTCACTCCCATTTCACGAAGAGGCTGCCTTGACCACACGCATCGCCATCAACGGCTATGGCCGCATCGGCCGGAACGTTCTCCGCGCGCTGTTCGAATCCAAGCGCACCGGCGCGGCACGCGACATCGAGATCGTCGCGATCAACGATCTGGGCAATGCCCAGACCAACGCCCACCTGACCCGCTTCGACACCGTGCACGGTCGCTTCGGCCTGCCGGTCAGCCACGAGGGATCGGACCTGGTGGTGGATGGGCATCGCATCCACGTCAGCTCGATCCGCAGCCCCGCCGAACTGCCCTGGAAGCAGCACGGCATCGACATCGTCATGGAGTGCACAGGGCTCTTCACCAGCAAGGCCAAGGCCGGGGCTCACCTGGCCGCCGGGGCGAGGAAGGTGCTGATCAGCGCGCCCGGCGGCGCCGACGTGGATGCGACCGTCGTCTACGGCGTCAACCACGGCGTGCTGCGGGCCGGGCACACCGTGGTGTCGAACGCCTCCTGTACCACCAACTGCTTGGCACCGGTGGCCAAGGTGCTCAACGACGGCATCGGCATCGCCAACGGCCTGATGACCACGGTGCACAGCTACACCAACGACCAGGTGCTGACCGACGTGTACCACGAGGACCTGCGCCGCGCGCGCAGCGCCACGCAGTCGATGATCCCCACCAAGACCGGCGCCGCCGCAGCGGTGGGCCTGGTGCTGCCCGAACTGGCTGGCCGACTCGACGGCTTCGCGGTGCGCGTGCCGACCATCAACGTCTCGCTGGTCGATCTGGTGTTCACTGCCCAACGCGATACCAGCGTCGACGAGGTCAACGCGCTGATGAAGACGGCCGCGGCCACGGGCCCGCTGGCCGGCGTGCTGGGCTACACCGACGAGCCGCTGGTGTCGATGGACTTCAATCACGACGCGCGCTCCAGCGTGTTCGACGCGAGCTGCACCAAGGTCTCGGGCCGGCTCGTGAAGGTCTGCGCCTGGTACGACAACGAGTGGGGCTTCAGCAACCGCATGCTCGACACCGCCCTGGCGATGGCCCGGGCCTGAAGGCGAACGCGGAGCGCGACATGGCCTTCATGACCCTGGACCAGATCAACCTGCGCGGCCAGCGGGTGTTCATCCGCTGCGACTTCAACGTGCCGCTCGATGCCGCCGGTCGCATCACCGACGACACCCGCATCCGCGCCAGCATCCCCGGCATCCGCCACGCGCTGACCCAGGGGGCGCGCGTCATGCTCGCCTCGCACCTCGGTCGACCCGGCGAGGGCGCACTGACGCCGGCCGACTCGCTCGCACCGGTAGCGCGCCGTGTCGGTGAACTGCTCGACCGCGAGGTGCCGCTGATCGGCGACTGGCTCGCACGGCCTTTCGACGTCACCCCCGGGCAGGCCGTGATGCTGGAGAACTGCCGCGCCAATGTGGGCGAAAAGGCCAACTCGCGCGAGCTGGCGCTGCGCATGGCCGAACTGTGCGATGTCTATGTGAACGACGCCTTCGGCACCGCCCACCGCGCCGAGGCCACGACGGAAGCCCTGGCGCGCGTTGCCCCGGTGGCCTGCGCCGGCCCGCTGATGGCGTCGGAGCTGAACGCGCTCGGACGCGCACTGGCTCGGCCGGCCCGGCCTCTGGCGGCCATCGTCGGCGGTTCGAAAGTGTCGACCAAGCTGTCGGTGCTGAAGTCGCTGGCCGACCAGGTCGAGTTGCTGGTGGTCGGTGGCGGCATGGCCAACACCTTCCTGCTGGCCGCCGGGCAGAAGGTGGGCAAGTCGCTGTGCGAGCCGGACATGGTCGAGACGGCCGCGCAGGTGGCCTCGACGCTCGCAGCGCGCGGCGCCGAGCTCTTCATGCCGATCGACGTGGTGACCGCCACCGAGTTCTCCGAGCACGCCATCCCGGCGATCAAGGCGCTGAGCGAGGTCGGGCCCGACGACCTGATCCTCGACTTCGGTCCTCGGTCGATGCAGGCCCTCGTCGAGCGACTGGCGCCCTGCAAGACCATCGTGTGGAACGGCCCGCTGGGCGTGTTCGAGATCGAGCAGTTCTCCTACGGCACCCGCACGCTGGCCACCGCCATCGCCGCATCGCAGGCCTTCTCGATCGCCGGTGGCGGCGACACCGTCGCCGCGATCAACCGCTTCGACGTGGCCAAGGACATCGACTATGTCTCCACCGCCGGCGGTGCCTTCCTCGAGTTCCTCGAGGGCAGAACGCTGCCCGCTGTGAAGGCGCTCCAGGACCGCGCCGCCTGAGGCCCCGTCCCGCCCCTTCCCGATCCTGACGAACCCCGCAACCGGAGCCGACCCATGGCCATGATTTCCCTGAGACAGCTGCTCGACCACGCCGCCGAGCACGGTTATGGCGTACCCGCCTTCAACGTGAACAACCTGGAGCAGATCCAGGCCATCATGCAGGCTGCCCAGAAGACCGACAGCCCGGTGATCCTGCAGGCCTCTGCCGGCGCACGCAAGTACGCCGGCGAGCCCTTCCTGCGCAAGATGGTCGAGGCCGCCGCCGAGATGTACCCCGACATCCCGATCGTGATGCACCAGGACCATGGCGCCAGCCCGGCTGTATGCATCCAGTCGATCCGCTCCGGATTCACCAGCGTGATGATGGACGGCTCGCTGCTCGAAGATGCCAAGACGCCGGCCAGCTACGAGTACAACATCGACGTGACGCGCCGCGTGGTCGACATGGCGCATGCGATCGGCGTGTCGGTGGAGGGCGAACTCGGCTGCCTGGGTTCACTCGAGTCCGGCATGGCCGGCGAAGAGGACGGGGTCGGCGCTGAAGGCGTGCTGACCCACGAGCAAATGTTGACCGACCCGGAGCAGGCGGCCGACTTCGTGGCCAAGACGGGTGTCGATGCGCTGGCCATCGCCATCGGCACCAGCCATGGCGCCTACAAGTTCAGCCGCAAGCCGACCGGCGACATCCTCGCGATCGACCGCATCAAGGCGATCCACGCGCGCATCCCGAACACGCACCTGGTGATGCACGGCTCGTCGTCGGTGCCGCAGGAATGGCTGGCGATCATCCGCGAGCACGGCGGCGACATCAAGGAGACCTACGGCGTGCCGGTCGAGGAGATCCAGGAAGGCATCCGCTTCGGTGTGCGCAAGGTCAACATCGACACCGACATCCGGCTGGCGATGACCGGTGCGATGCGCCGCGCGATGGGCAAGGACCGCAGCGAGTTCGATCCACGCAAGTTCCTGAAGGACGCCACCGCCGCGGCGCGCGACGTGTGCGTCGACCGCTTCCAAGCCTTCGGCTGCGCCGGCATGGCCTCGAAGATCAAGCCGGTGTCGCTGGAAGCCGGCGCGAAACGCTACGCCTGAGCTGAATCGGCTCACGCCGTCACGGGGTGCCCTGGGCACCCCGTTTTCATTTGATCGGGATGGTCAGCGCCCGGTCGATCGGCACGGCGGTGACGCTGTTCTGCGGCGAACCCTCGATCACCCGATCGGAATAGGTCAGGTAGACCAGGGTGTTGCGCGCCCGATCGACCATGCGTACCACGTGCAGGCGCTTGAACACCAGCGACTGGCGTTCGCTGAACATCTCTTCCTGCTCCGGCAGGGGCTTCAGGAAGCTGATGGCGCCGGTCTGCCGGCAGGCGATCGAGGCCTCCGCCTTGTCCTCGGCCAAGCCGACGGCTCCCTTGATGCCGCCGGTCTTGGCGCGCGAGACGTAGCAGGTCACGCCAGCGACCTTGGGGTCGTCGTAGGCATCGACCACGATCTTGTGGTCCGGCCCGATCAGCTTGAACACGGTATCGACCTCGCCGACCTGCTGCGAGCTCGCGCTCGCCGTCACACCGAGCCCCGCGGCCAGCAGCAGGAAGGTCATCGTTCTCATCGCTCTCTCCTGACGGCGCACAGCGGCCGCCCTGGTTTCACAGGCGGTCGGACACGCCCACGCGCACCGGCGGCACCGGTCCGCGGACTTCGGCCGGCCGCACGATACCTGCCACGGCATGGCTGCGATCGGCCGTGTCACGCGGTGTGGCCGCGGCCAGCGGCCGACCATCCCGGCCGACGAGACTGGCCACGACCGGCTCGTTCGCCTTGACGCCGCGCCGCGTGACGACGGCCACCTCACCGCTGGCCAGCTTGACGTAGCTGCCGGGCGGGTACATGCCGAGCGACTTGATGACGGCCGAACCCACCACATCGGGCCGCCCGTCCGGCCCCAGGCAGGCCGCACGCGCCGCCAGGGTGGCCGGCATCCCGGCCCGGAATCGGCGCGAACTCATCTTGGCGGTGAAGACATCGACGCGACGCACCACGCTGGCCAGGCGCTGGGTCGGGCTGAGCGCCGCGAAGCCGGTCTCCGGCGGCGGATCGGTGTGGTGCAGTTCGACGATCTCGAGCCAGACCGGATCCTGCACACCGACCTGCCGCAGCAACTGGGCACCGGCCTGCGCATGACCGTCGATGACGCGCCGCTGGTCCAGCGTCGGAGTGCGCTCGCGATGGATCAGCTCGTTCTGCAGCTCCATCATGCTGAGGTTCATTGTCAGCGTCGCGAGCGCGGCGGATTGGCGCTCGGCATCCCCGACGTTCAGATGGTGGAGGCACAGGTCGACCACCACCGCGCAGAACAGCGCGTGCTGGCTGCTGTAGTGATCCTGCACCCGCTGCGCGCTCTGCACCTGCAGGTAGAGCGCCATGTCGGCGTCGCGCTCGACCAGTGCCCGGATGCGCCGGCCGACCCCATCGATCAGCGAGACCCACGCCCCTTCCTGGCCAGGCGCCCGCAACAGCGTGAGCAACTGGTGGTGGATCGCTGTCAGGTCGGACGGCAGGGCTGCCTGCGAAGGGGACACTAGGTCGTCGCCGGCTGCCGCACTGGGCTCGGAAGGCTCCGGGTAAGAGGTCAGCGAGTTCAATCGGGGAATCTCCGGTGTGTCACGCTCAGCGTCCACCCGCAAATGTAACCGTGCCGATCACTCGTACATCAGTCGAACCTCATTCCCCTACAGAAGCGGAGCGAACGCCATCGCCTCGCCCAGGCGCACTGCCCGTCCGGGCTCCCAGCCCGGATCGAAGCGGACCGAACCCTGCGGAAACAGTGCCACGACGGTCGACCCCAGCAGGAACCGCCCCATCTCCTCACCCTGCCGCAGCCGCAGTTCGCGGTCGGCATAGCGCCACTCGCGCAGCCGGCCGCTGCGCGGGGGATTCACCTGGCCGTGCCAGACCGTGGCCATGCTGCCGACGATGGTCGCCCCCACGAGCACCAGCACGAAGGGCCCCAGCGGTCCGTCGAACTCGCAGACCACCCGCTCGTTGCGCGCGAACAGCCCCGGGACACCGCGCGCGGTGACCGGGTTGACCGAAAACAGGTCCCCCGGCACGTGGATCATGCGCAGCAGCCGGCCGTCGCAGGGCATGTGGATGCGGTGGTAGTCACGCGGACTGAGGTAGAGCGTGGCGAACTGCCCGTCCTGGAAGCGCGCCGCCAGCTCCGCGTCGCCACCGACCAGCGCGCGGGTCGAATAGTGGTGCCCCTTGGCCTGGAAGATCTGGTCGCGCTCGATCGCGCCGAACTGGCTGATCGCGCCGTCGACCGGACACACCAGTTCGGCCGACGCCAGCGGGCGGGCGCCGGGCGCAGCGCCCGGGTGAAGAAGTCGTTGAAGCGGGTGTAGCGGGCGATGTCGGGCTCGGCCGCCTCGCTCATGTCGACCCGGTACTTGCGGACGAAGCGACGGATGATGGCGGTCGTGATGCCGCCCCAGCGCCCCGAGGCCACGAAGCCGGCAAACACCGTCAGCGCCCGCTGGGGCACCAGGTACTGCAGCAGCACGGGAAGTCGTTCGGACACGAGGCAAGGACACGGAGCGGAGGCGCAGCAGTGTAGCGAGCGCCGAGCCGCGTCCGCGGCACGATCGGCTCGGTCATTCCGTCAGCGGAAGCTCCAGCGTGAACTCGGCGCCCCCGTCCGGGTGGTTGCGCGCACTCAGCGTGCCACCGTGCTGCTCGACGATGCCGTAGCTGATCGACAGACCCAGGCCCGTGCCCTTGCCCACCGGCTTGGTGGTGAAGAAGGGGTCGAAGATGCGCGTCAGGTGCTCGGACGGGATGCCGGGTCCGTTGTCGCGCAGGCGCAGGCGGACCCGCGAGCCGTCCTGCTCGGTATCGATCCACAGCACCGGGCTCTCGCCAGCACGGCTGGCCGCGGCGTCGCAGGCGTTCTGCAGCAGGTTCATCAGCACCTGCTGCAGCTGGCCCGCACTGCCGGTCACCGTGCAGGGAGGGCCCGGCGTCCATTTCATTTCGAAGCTGGGCGCGGTGCCCTTGCTGACCCAATGGATCGCCCGTTCGATCACGTCGTTCAGCAGCACCGGCACACGCGCCTCCGGGTCCATCGCCGAGAAGCGCTTCAGACCGTTGACGATGTCGGCGGTGCGTTGCGCGCCCTCGAGCGTGCCCTCGATCAGCGACGGCAGGTCATTCAGCAGGTGCTCGATGCGCAGCTTGCTGCGCATCTCGGCGAGCCGGGCCGGCGGCTCGTCCGCATGCACGGCCTCCAGGTAGGTTCGCAGCCGGTCGCTGTAGCGGCTGAGCGCATGGACGTTGCCGAGCACGAAGCTGATCGGGTTGTTCAGCTCGTGCGCCACGCCGGCCACCAGCCGGCCCAGCGAGGCCATCTTCTCGGAGTGGAGCAGCTGCTGCTGCGCGCGCTTGAGCGCCTCGTGCGCGGTGCGCAGCTCGTGGAAGGCCCGCTTGATCTCGGCCGTAGGGCGGCCGACGAACACCGTACCGACGCGCCGGCCGTTCGGCGCGATGCGCGGCGTGCAGTTGGCGTCGACCGGCACGCTCTGCCCCTGCGCATCGAGCAGGTTCAATTCGACGGCCTCGCCTTGCCGCGACGGCGTCGCGTTGGCCAGCACCTGGCGCACGCTTTCGCCGCTGGCCTCGTCGGCCAGCAGGTCGTGGAACAGCATGCCGCGCAGCGTGGCATCGCTGCGACCGACCAGCTCGCGCAGGGCGGCATTGGTCTCTTCGATCACGCCGTGTTCGTCGCACACCAGCAGCACATCCGACATGGCGGACAACACGCTGAAGATGAACTGCTGGGATTGCTCGAGCTCGGTGTTCTTCTGCTCGAGCTCGATCTCGTCGAGCACCAGCTGTGAATACACCTCGTCCATCTTCTGGATGACGTCCATCCAGGTCGATTCGTCGACGCCCTCGATCTGGCCGGGTTGCCCCGCGTCGGTGGCTGCCGGCGGGGCACTCAGCGAGGGACGGGGAGGCAGGGAGCGGGCCATCGAGACAGGGGCGCGAGCGAATGAATATCCATTTGAGCACGATGCATGCCCAGCGACGCTCCCCATGTCCGCACCGCTGGCCGATGGGTCAGAAGTTGGCCGTCAGCGTCAGGCGCAGACTCCGCGGTTCGACGGGGTGGAAATGGATGTCGTCCACGCCGCCGGCCGGTTCCCCCTGCAGGCGGGACGGGTAGTAGTAGTCGATGTCGCTGGCCTTGCGGTCGAACAGATTGAAGACATCCAGCGCGAGCTTCACGTCCGTGCTGACCTTGTAGCCGACACGCAGGTAGGCCAGGGTCGTGGCACTCGATCGCACGCTGTTGTCCTCGATCAACGGTCGGGGCCCGAAATAGCGCAACTGAAACTGCCCGAACCAAGGCCCCAGGTCGGTCACGGTCACGCCCAGCGAAGCGACCCGGTTCACCGCACCCGGGATGTGGTTGCCGACCGTCGGATCGGGATCGTCCTCGCTGAAGCGCGCCCGCGAGGCCGCGAGATCCAGATCGAACAGCAGCCAGGGTCGGACCACGTAATGGTTGTTCCATTCGATGCCGTAGCGCTTGCTGGCCCGGTTGGGTTCGGTCTCGCCGGCATCACCGACGAACAGCAGTTCGGAGTCCAGCTTCAGGTGCCAGAGCGCCAGAGAACTCTGCAGACCCGGCACGAGTTCGGTGCGAAGGCCGAGTTCCCCGCCCTTGGAGCGAACCAGCGGGTCGACCGCCTGGACTGCCACGGTCGGATCCTTGGCCGCGACCTTGGCGGTCGCACCGCGTGCGTCGTTGCTGTGATAGCCGTAGCCGTAGTTCGCGAAGTACTCGGTCTTGCTCCACGGGCCGAAGATCAGCGACAGCTTGGGCGACGCGATGCTGTCGTTCTTCTTGCCGCTGTTCTGGGGAATCGAGCTGTCCACGTCGAACGCGAACCGATCGAACCGCAAGCCCGCCACGCTGCGCAACCACGGCAGCCATTGCGTGGCGTTCTCGCCGTAGACCCCGACGCTGGTCTCGCGAACGCGTGACTCCTGGGTGGTACTGACGCGCTGCCGCGCCACGTTGCCGTACAGGCCCACGGGATCGAGCCGGTCGTGCCGGACCTGTGCCCCGAGGGTGTTGATCACCTCGCGGCCCTCGAAGCTCATGTTCCAGCTCCGGCTGGTGTTCAGGCCGACCACCTTGCGGCGTTCCGCCTGCTCGAACTGGTCACCGTTCGCCACGGTCGGGTCGAGGTCCACCGGGTTCTCGAGGAAGAAGGTGAAGTTGGAGAAGAGGTTCAAGCGCGACTGGACGGCATAGGCGCTGAACTTGAAGCTGCCGTCGTCGAGCTTCTGCGTCAGGTCGTACGAGAGGCTGTAGCGCGAGGTCTCGCCGCCATCGGTGGGATCGAACGCGCCGAAGCGCCCGATCAGGCCCTGGTCGACGGCACGCTTTGGAATCTGGTCGGTGGAACTCCACTGGGCCGAATAGCCCATCGCGGTGATCACGGACCGCGTCTGGGCGTCGCCGAAGCTGTAGCGCAACACACCGTTCAGGCGGCGGAAATTTTCGGGGTTGTCCCAGGGCCCGTCGTTGTGCCCGGCCTCCAGCGCATAGAGCAACTGCCCATCGCCCACAGCACCGGAGTTCGCCAGCAGGCCCCTGCGGTAGCCGTTCTCGCCGAAGGTGATCGAGCCGATGCCCTTGGGCAGCGTGTCGACCAGGCGGATGTGCGCGGCGCCGGCCGAGGCGAAGTCGCCCTCCTCCGCGTAATAGGGCCCCTTGCGGTAGTTGATGCGATCGACCAGCTCCGGGATCAGCCAGTTGAGATCGCTGTAGCCGTGACCATGGGCGTGCGTGGGCATGTTGACCGGCATTGCGTCGACGAAGGTCGCGAAGTCGGTGCCGTGGTCGAGGTTGAAGCCCCGCAGGTAGTACTGGTTGGCCTTGCCGTCCCCGCTGTGCTGCGACACGATGACGCCCGGCACGAACTCCAGCACCTCGGCCGGCCGCAGCGTCGGGCGGTTCTCGATCAGCTTGGCCGTGACGGTGCCCTGGCTTGCGGCGTCCGAACTGCCGATCGAGTTGTTGTAGTTGCCCTGCACGACGATCGGCTCGAGCTGAGTGATCGGCACCTCCGGCGCTGGTGTCTGTGCCACGGCGCTGTTGCTCAGCGCCACCAGCGAGATCGCCTGCAGCGCCAGGTTGAACGGCCATTGCCGATGGGAGGACACCGCGGCGAAGTCCCCGCTGCGAGCCTCCCGGTTGGGCTTGCTTTCGTGCATGGCTTTGTCTCCTTCCTGATCGTGTCGGCGAGCCCACGCGCCACGACGCGAGACTGGTTCAAGCCCTCCCGAACGATCTGTGTAAGATAAATTTTCTAGTGCTCATACATTATTCGTACCAGCCCGCAACAAGCAGCTGAACAACTTGTGCCGATGCAGCGCTTCGGACGCTCCCTGCCACGTACGGACAAGCGCCGATATCGGATGCATCATTCGCCGCACGAGCTGACTTGCATGGACATTGCCCGGAAGCCGCGCTTTCCAGTTGGCACACTCTCCTGCTGATCGGTTGCCGGCCTGTTCTCAGCCTGGCGTTTCCCAGGCGTGCAGGTGCATGTGAACATGCTCGCCAGCGCCATGGCGGTGACGATGGCGATGCGCCAACTGCGCGGCCTCCAGCAGTTCCACGTCGGCGAGCGCCCGCTCGATGGGGCCGTCGTAGCGCAAGCTCCCCCCGGGCTCGAGGACGAGACAGCGCTCCCCGAACTCCGAAGCCATTGACAGGTTGTGCGTGCTGACGATGACGGTCGCCCGGGTGTCGAGCAGGTAATCCGCCAGCCAGCCGGCCGTGCGGGGATCGAGGTTGGCCGACGGCTCGTCGAGCAGCAGGACCTTGGGGTCGAGCGCCAGCACCGCGGCCAACGCGACCTTCTGCTTCTCACCGCCCGAAAGATGGAAAGGCGGCGCGTCGAGCAAGGCCTCGAGCCGCAGTTCGCGGGCCCAGCGAGCGACGCGCGCATCCACATCGGCCAGACCGAGCTGGCGCGGGCCGTAGGCAATCTCGTCGCGCACAGTCGCGTTGAACAGCATCGCCTCCGGGTGCTGGAACAGCAGCACGCACTCGCGGCGAAAGCGCCGGGCCCGATCGCGGTCGCGCAGGCGCTGCACGGTGACCTCCTCCCCGTCGTGGAAGCTGCGCCCTGCGGTCGGGTCGATCAGGCCGTTGAGCAGCTTGAGCAGCGTGGACTTCCCGCTGCCGTTGGGACCGAGCAGCACTACCTTCTCGCCGGCCTCGATGCGCAGCGTGAGGCCGCTGAAAGCCGGGGGCCTGTCGGGCCAGCCGAAACTCACGCCCTGCAGCTCAATCATCGAAGCATCCTCTCGATCGCATGGCCAGGGAAGCCTCCGCAGCGCTGGCCACCGACTTGTCCAGCAGGTGCGTGGCCTGGGCCGAGGCGTTGCGAGCGCGATCGCTCCAACGCGGGCGGCCCGGGTTGCGGCTCACGAAGGCCAGCCGGAAGTCGCGCAGAACGCGCAGGAACACCGTGACCTGCCCGACAGCGAGCATGGCCACGAAACTCAAGGTCGGCGAGAACGACAGGGCCTGCAGCACATTGACCCGCGACACGAACCAGAAACCCAGGAACACGAGCAGCAGCACGCGCAGATTGACCAGCACGAGGTAGGCCGGCCGGAACGCGCCCTGCCACAGCGAGACCCCCAGATACCCCAGGCTCACGGACAGGTTGAAGGCCAGCACCGCCAGCAGGGCACGCCGAAGCAGGCGCCAGCGTGTGGACCCGCTGGCGGCCAACGCGAGGCCCAGCAGGCCGGCCAGCACCCGAGGATCGTGCACGAAACTCACCGCCACCACGGCAGTGGCGTAGCCGGCCAGCCACCACTGCGCGTGACGCGCGGCCCTCGGGGTCGTGGCCGGCAAGCCGTCGGCCGGGGCCGGACAGCAGGACGGGTTCATGCGCATCGCACCGAAGGTTCGGCCTGCCCTTCCGCCGCGACCCAGCCGCGGCCGCGGGCGAAACGCCAGACCAGCAACGTCAGGGCCGCCTCTCCCACGCCGATCAGCGCATGCGGCACCAGCACCGCCGGCAGCACGACGGCGAAGCCGAACGGGAAGAAGAGCGGCGTCCCGTCGGGGCGTTGAGCGATCAGCGGCTGCAGACCGAGCACCAGACCGACGATCAGGCCAGAGAGCATCACGGAACACCACGCAGCAGCCACCACGGCGAGTGGCTCGCCGAGCCGCCGCAGCGCGCGAAACACCAGCACGGCCATCGCGGCGCCCGCCAGCCCCATGGCCAAGGCATTGATCGGCAGGGCGGTGACGCCTCCGGCACCGAACAGCAGCGACTGCAGCAGCAGCACCAGGCTGTAGGACAGGAAGGCGAGACGGACACCGAACAGCAGCGCCAGCATCGCCACGCCCAGCAGATGCCCCGACGTGCCCCCCGGGATCGGCAGCATGATCAGCCCGAGACCGTAGGCCAGGGCCGTCAGCGCCGCGAGCTTGGGCACGGTCTGGTCGTCCAGTTGCCGGCGCAGGCTGCGCGCCGCCCACAGCCAGGCAACGCCCGCCACCGCGTAGGCCGGCAGAAAGGTCTGCGGCGAGAGGAAGCCGTCAGGGATGTGCATCGGACCCGTCTCGTGCGACCGCACCGCGCGGCCTGCGCCCGCGGACGAAGAGCTGCAGCGCGCAGAACAGCGCCAGGATCACCAGCACACCGAGCAGCACGCGCGAGGTGCGGTCGGTCGCCGGACCCGGGACGGAGATCGCGGCCTCGCCGGACGTCTCGAAGTTCACGTCCACCCCGTGCCCATCGGCGGAGAAGGCGCGGACGCGCCAGCGTTTCACCTGATCGGGCAGGAAGACCGCGCGCCCCTGCCCGTCGGTGCTGCCGGACAGCGTGGGCTGGGTGCTGCCGTCGGCGAACAGTTCGTAGCGTTCGAAAGAGAACGGCTCACCGTCGGCATAGGTCAGGCGGACCACCGTGGCCTGCGCCCGCGACACCTCCTCATGCACTTCATGGGCCGATACGGAGCCGATCATCCGGTCAGGACCCAGGGTAACAGGCAGGCGACCGAAGACCGCGCGCTGCGGCGTGCGACGAGACTCATCTTCCGTATCCCTCCGATCGATCAATGCACCGTGAAGACGAGGTTGGCCGAGATCGACTCGCTGTCGGCCCGCGGATCGTTCGCGAGGTCCTGCTTGCGGTTGACCGACAGGGTCTGCTCGCCGGCGACCACCGGTACCTGCGCCTTGCCTTCGGCGTCGGCCTCGATGGGGGCCTCCTTGCTGTACTTGGCACGCACGAGCTTCGCACCGGCCAGCGGCTTGCCATCCCACAGCACCTGCACCGGCAGCGACTTGCCGGCGGCGGGTGCGGCGGCGCTCAGCGGCACCAGTTCGAGCCGCTGGCCTTGCGGCTTGGTCACGGCCGCACTCCAGGCAAACACGGTCTTGCCGTATTTCACCGAGTGCACCGCGCTGACCGCACCGGGCACCTCGTTCTTCGGCAGGTTCTTGGACGTCGCATCCGCGCCTGCGGTCTTGCTCCAGTAGCCATTGTCGAAGTGAAGCGTCATCAGCGAGGGTGCCTGCGACAGCGTCGCACGCACCGCATCGCTGCCGTCCTGGCGCTTCACGGCGATGGCGGCTCCCTTGGCATCGAGCGCCGACAGCGACTTCACCTTCGCGGGGGCATAGGCCTCGACCTGCTCGCCGTGGCCGTAGAGCACGGCGTAGGCCTCGCCTTTGGCGGCGATCCAGGCATCGTGCGATCGAGCGGACAGTGCCGTGCCCGCCAAGGCGGCAGCGAGGAGGACCTGCAGAGAAGGGTGTCGAGCGATCATGGGATCTCCTGGTCAGAAGGTGTAGGTCAAGGCCACGCCGACATCGGCGCGGGGGCGGGGATCGACGCTGGTGCCGGCCTGCTCGCTGGCGAACGCGTGGGGTTGGAAGACACCGTACACCGCGTATCGCACGCGGTTCCGTTCGAGCGAGACACGCAGGTCGTAGCGCGTGTAGATGCGGCTGAACAGCGGTACCGGGCTCGCGCCGACGTAGTAAGGCGCACCGGAGAGTTGGAAGACATCGGCATTCGTACGCAGCAGGCCCGCGGCCAGCGCTGCCGTGTACTCGCCGCCGAGCCGGTAGGTGTGTTCAGGCAGGCCGGAAATCAGGTCCTGCCCGGCATTGACGGGCGTGTTGATGCGCCCCTTGACGTTCCCGTAGCTCGCATAGAGGCTCAACGCGTCGGTGGCATCGAAGCGAACATCGGCCTCCCAGCCGTTGCGCGTGGTGTCGCCGATGCCAGCGTAGACACCGCTTCCGGGCGTGGTTTCGCGGATCTCGCTCTTGTTCACCGTGTGGTAGGCCGCAGCCGACAGCGTCCACCGCGTTCCGAGTCGGGCGTTGAAGCCGACGTCGCGAGCCTTCACCTTCGGGGGCTTCAGGTCCGGGAACGAGGCACCTCCGGGCGCACCCAGCGGCCCCAACGGCCCGGGCGGCGACAGCTCCCGTTCCGCCGGCGAGCGAAAGCCCTCGCCCACATTGGCGTAGATGTCCAGCGCCTTGAGCGGCGACCAGACGAACCCCGCGCGCGGCGTGGTCACCGACGCGTCGTAGTCCACCGAGGCAGCAGGCTGCTTCAGGTTGTCGATCCGGTAATCGAAGGCGTCGCGCCGCACGCCGCCGACCAGCTTGAACGATTCCAGAACCTGCCATTGCCCCTGGGCGAACAGGCCGTACGTCAACAGATCCAGATCCCAGTGGTTGTTGACGTTCGCGCCCGGCCCCGCCGGCGTGTCCCAGCGCTGGTTGATGCCGGTCCCGCGGTCTGCGCGGAGCTCGGCGCCGGCCGTGACCGCTGCCTTTGCGCCGACCCCGAGGTGGTACTGCGCCCGGCCACCGTAGACGGCGCGATCGTCGTTCTGCACGTTGTAGCCGTTCGGATTGCCTCCTGCCGGATTGGCGCGTCGCTTCTCGTAGTGCTCGGCAAAGACCGAGGCATGCCAGCCCTCCTCGCCACGCGCCGGACAGCGGGTCAGCACAAGGCCATAGCGTTCGGCATCGCCGAACAGTGGCGGCGCGGTCGGATCACGGTCGCGCGGCCCGACCGCGCCGTTCACCAGCGACGCAAAGCTGAGGTAGCCGGGTGCGTCCCAGTCGGACTTGTAGTAGCTGCCGCGAAGCGCCCACAGGGCATCGCCGGTGTCGAGCGAAGCCTTGGCGAACAGGTTGCCGCGCGCCACCCCCGAGTTGTCGCGATAGCCGTCGGTGCGGTAGAGATCGGCGACTACGAAGGATCGGACCGCGCCATGTTCGCCGGAGAACACCGCCGTGCCGCGGCCGCTGCCGTAGCTGCCGGCACTCAGCCCGAGACTCGATTCGCCCCGGTCGCGCGTGACGATGTTGATCGCCCCGGCGCGGTTCTGGTCGCCGTACAGCGCAGAGAACGGCCCCTTGATGACCTCGATGCGCTCGATCATGTCGGGCGTGAGCCACGACAGATCGCTCATCCCGGGCCCGCCCTGGTTGGCGGACGGGAAGTTCTGCGGCACGCCGTCCACGTAGATGGCCACGTCGCCGCCGTGTGCGCCGGTGCCGGTAAAGCCCCGCATCTTGATCGGGCTGCCGATGTCGCCCTGGCCGAAACTGTAGGCGTTGACGCCCGGCACGCGGCGCAGCAGATCGGTGTAGTCGCGGCCGACGTTCGTCCGTGCGATGTCTTCGCGCCCGATGACCGTCACCGCAGCGGGCAGCCCCCGCGCGTCGAGCGTGACGCTGCCCTTGGTTTTCTCGGCCGAGCCGACGATACGAACAGCGGCCAGTTCCGCAGCGGCAGGTTCGTCGGGGTTCTGCTGCGCCAGGACAGGGCCCACCGCCAGCGCGGTCAACAACAGGGTGCTCGGCGAAAGGCGCCGATCGAAAGCGTGGTGCACTGGGTCTCCTCGTTGCAGAACGACTCATGGGCAACCGGCGCACCCATGAGTATGATGATTTTTATTAAGTTCATACAACTTCCGTGCCACCCATCCCGGATGGCATCCGACGCCCGGTGAAGGACGTCGAACCACGAGCAAACCCCCGATCACCGCGCTTCCAGCAGAGACGTCGAAACGCTCAGTGAGCGCTGTGGTCTCGGTGGCAGACACGCCCACGGACGCAACCCACCCGTCGCGCCCCAAGAAAAAAGGCCCTGCGGTGCAGGGCCTAGGTGGGTCGGGGCAGACGCCGCGGCTCAGGATGCCGGCTTCGGATGCACGTGCGCCGCGTGGTGCGCGCCGCGTCCGTGCTTGTGGCTGTGGTGCAGTTCCACGCTGATGAGGTTGAGCTTGCGTGGTGCACGCCGCGCTCGGCGCACACCGCGTCGGCGAAGCGCCTCACCGCCAGCGTCGGGCCGCGGAGGATCACGGTCTCGAGGCAATGGTCGTGATCGAGGTGCGCGTGCATCGTCGACACCGCAAGATCGTGGTGATCGTGCTGCAGCTCGGTGATGCGCTCGGTGAGTTCGCGCTGGTGGTGGTTGAAGATGTACGACAGGCAGGCCACGCAGTGCACCGACTCGTCCTTGTTCTGTCGCGTGCGCTCCATCTCCGCACGCAGCAGGTCGCGCACCGCCTCCGAACGGTTGGCATAGCCGCGGTCGGCGATCCAGTGGTCGAATTCGTGCGCGAGCTTGTCGTCGAGGGAGATGGTGAAGCGTTCCATGCGAGCCGGTCGGTGAAGGTGGAGAGGAGAATCGGTCAATGCACCGTGCACACCATGCACGGATCGAACGAGCGCACGATGTGCTGCACCGCCACCGGCGTCAGTTCGCCCTCTTGCACCGGCGCGCCCTCGAGCGCCTGCTCCAGCGCGCCGGGCGTGCCGGCGGCGTCTCGCGGCGAGAAGTTCCAGGTGGTGGGCGCGACGATCTGGTAGTTGGCGATCTGGCCGCGGCTGGCGACGATCCAGTGGCCCAGGCTGCCACGCGCGGCCTCGCTCAGGCCCACGCCGACGCCCTCGGTGAAATGCGGGCTCGGCACGCAGTAGGACTCGCCGCTCTGCAACTGCTGCAACCAGCGCTCCATCATCGGCACCACGCGCGCCAGTTCGATCAGGCGCGCCAGCACGCGGGTGTAGACGGTGCCGCCGTGGCGCGCCACCGCGTCGCGCACCAGCGGCTGCGCCGATGCCAGCTGGCGGGCGATGGCACCGGTCTCGACCACCTCGCCGGCGAGCCGTGGCGCCTTGTTCCACGTGTAGGCGTCGGGCTTGTCGGCGTCGGGCAGCGTCAGGCCGTCGAGCGGATGGCGCGGGGCGGCGCTGTCGGCCAGCCAGGCATGCGTCGCGTCCTCTCGTATCGCCGCCTCGTCGAGACGCGACAGCACCGCGCGCTGCGCATGCCACACGCCGCCGCCGAGCTCGAAGCCGCCGTCCGGCTGCGGGTAGCGCCGTAGCTGAGGTAGCGCCCGGGGCCAGGGCCGAGACGCTCCAAGGCAGCGTCCTTGACCATGCTCAGGAACAACCGGAAGTCGCCGCGCCACGGGTCCTGCGCATGCCAGGCCCACAGCTCGGCTTCGCTGGCGATCGAGCTCACCTGCTCCAGCGGTGCGGCGAACAGCTGGCGCTCGAGGAAGGCCCGGAACTCGCGCACGCGCGACAGCAGGCGCACACGCTCGGCTGCCTCGATCGGCCGCGTGGAGCCGCCCGGCTCGATGCTCTGCGTGTGAGGCCACTTGCCGGCCAGGGTGCCGAGCAGCGTGAACCAGCGCTGGCGCGCCGCGATGGCCGCGCGCGTCTGTTCGCCGGTCTGCGGGGCGAAGCGGCGTTCGGCTTCGGCATGCCAGGCTCGCGACGCATAGACCGGACGAGTGAAGTCCGGCATGAAGAAGAGGTAGAAGTGCGTCAGGTGATCGGCCAGGTTCTCGGTGGCGAGGATCACATTGGTGGCGTGCTGGCCGTTGGGCGGCATCTCCAGGCCGCCCAGGTCGGCCAGGGCGCGCGCCGACGCCACCGACTGCGAGACCGAGCAGATGCCGCAGATGCGCGGCACGTAGACCAGTGCATCGTGCGGGTTCTTGCCGCGCAGGATCTGCTCGAAGCCGCGGTACATCGGCGCGTTGACGCGCGCCGACGTCACCCGGCCGTCGGCGATGTCGAGCGTGACTTCGAGATCGCCTTCGACGCGGTTGAACGGGCCGACGAGCAGGCGGGTCATTTCAGGCGCGTCTTGCGCACCGCCGGCGTGACCACCAGGTGATCGGCCACGGCATTGAGCTTCACGCGCCTGGGCGTCGCCGACTTCGACAGCGACGCAAGCGCGACGAACCAGGCCTTGGGCATGTCGGTCGGCAGGCCGATCGGGATGCCGGCCAGCTTGGGTGTCTGGTGGAAGGGGTGGCCCGGTTCCTGGAAGCCCGGCTCGGTGCAGGCGACGCAGGCGTAGCCGCCCCGGGTGCACGAGCCCTCGCCGTTCCACAGCCGCGTGTTGCAGTCCGCATGCACCTGTGTGCCCTTGCAGCCCATGTGCTCCATCATGCAACCCAGGTCCGACGGCTTCTCGGCGCTGGCCTTGAATTCGTAGTATTCGTTGCGGGTGCAGCCGTGGTGCACCAGCTGATCGGCATAGAAGCGCGGACGGCCCAGCTGGTCGAGGTCGCCGGCCGTGAAGCTCTCAGCGGCCAGCGCCATCAGCGTGTCGATCACCCAGCTCGGATGCGTGGGACAGCCAGCGATGTTGATCACCGGCAGGCCACTCTCAGAACGGAAGTCGGTACCGAGCAGGCCACCGCGACGGTCGTCCTCGAACTGCAGGCCGCAGGCATCGGTGGGGTTGTCGCCACCGGCGGTCACGCCGCCCCAGGCCGCGCAGCTGCCGACCGCCACCACGTGCCGGGCCCTGGCCGCCAACCGCGAGACCCAGTGGATCATCGGGATGCCGGTGCCGGCCAGCACGTGGAAGCGACCGCTGCCATGCGGGCCGCGCAGCAGGGAGCCTTCGATGCACAGGGCGTCGAGCCGCAGGCGGCCATCGGCGATGCGGTCGAGCATGGTGCTCAGCTCGTGCCCGCTCTCGATCGAGAGCGAGGGGTGCCACAGCAGGTCGATGCCGGCGTCGCGCAACTGGCCGTGGAAGTCGGTCGTGTCGGCGCACAGCAGCGACATGCTGCAGCCACCACATCCCCCCGACTGCAGCCACAGCACGTTGAATCCCGCCGCAGCGCCCATGCTCATCCTTCCAGCCCGAATCTCAGCATCTTGCCACGCAGCCCGACGCGCGACAGGCCCAGTTCCTTGGCCGCGCGAGTCTTGTTCCAGCGGTGGCGCAGCAGCGTCTCGCGCAGGATCATCGCCTCGATGGCATCGAGCCGCTCGCCCAGCGTGCCGCTGCGCGGCAGCGGCGTGGCCTGCGCGGTGGCGGACAGGCCGGCCTGCCCATGCAGCACGCGCAGCGAGAAGGCCTGCGCCTCGATGCATTCGGTGGCGCTCAGCGCCACCGCGCGGGCGATCTCGTTGCGCAGCTCGCGGATGTTGCCGGGCCAGGGGTAGCCCATCAGGCAGGCCATCGCCTCGTCGCTGAGCTCGGCGCCGGGCCGCCCCAGTTCGGCGCTCACCTCGCGCACCAGGCGGCGCGCGATCGGCTCGATGTCGCCGCCGCGCTCGCGCAGCGGTGGCACCGTCAGCGAGATGCCGGCGATGCGGTAGTACAGGTCTTCGCGGAACAGGCCCTCGCGGACGCGCTGCTCCAGGTCGCGGTGCGTGGCCGCGACCACCCGCACGTTGACCGGCACGGTGCGCACGCCGCCGACCGGCCGCACCTCGCCCTCCTGCAGCACGCGCAGCAGGCGCACCTGGAAGGCCGGCGAGGTCTCGCCGATCTCGTCGAGAAACACCGTCCCGCCATTGGCGCGCTGGAACAGCCCCGGATGGTCCTCGTGCGCACCGGTGAAGGAGCCGCGCTTGTGGCCGAACAGCTCCGACTCCAGCAGGGTGTCGGGAATGGCCGCGCAGTTCTCGACGACGAAGGCGCCGCTGGCACGCGGGCTGGCGTAGTGGATGGCGCGCGCAAGCAACTCCTTGCCGGTGCCGGATTCGCCGAGCACCAGCACGCTGAGGTCATAGCGCGCCACGCGCGCGGCCATCTCGCACACACCATCGAGCGGGCTGCCTGCGGCGCGCTCGATGCGGTCGAAGTCGAAGGTGTTGCGCGCCTTCTCCAGCTTGTGCGCGGTACGCTGGCGCAGCACCGGTGTGCTGGTACGCAGCTCGAGGTCGAGGCGGTGCATCTCGCGCTGCAGCACACGGGCTTCCGCCGCGGTGCGCACCGTGTCGAGCAGGTGGTCCGGCACCCAGGGCTTGAGGATGTACTGGTAGATGCCGGCGTCGTTGATGCCGGCGATGATGTCCTCGGAATCGGTGTAGCCGGAGATCACGATGCGCACCGTGTCGGGCCAGCGCTCGCGCACTTCCTTCAGGAACTCGACGCCGGTGAGTCCCGGCATGCGCTGATCGCACAGGATCACGCTGACCTCATAACGCTCGAGTTGCTTGCGGGCGTCATCCGCATGGCTCGCGGTGAGGACCGT
The DNA here is from genome assembly GCF_000576205.1 of Methylibium sp. T29. Classification (NCBI taxonomy): domain Bacteria; kingdom Pseudomonadati; phylum Pseudomonadota; class Betaproteobacteria; order Burkholderiales; family Sphaerotilaceae; genus Methylibium; species Methylibium sp. T29. Next base: position 49,610 of record NZ_AZND01000003.1, read on the forward strand.
GAAGTCCTCGTCGAGCGTGCGCCGCATCGCGTCCTGGGAACGCACTTCGTCGTCCACCACCAGGACGGTCGGCAGGCTGGCGACCTCGCTCATGCGCGCTCCGTGCTGCCGGCAGCGGCCTCGCGATGGACCGCGAGATGCCGGGGTGTCCAGGCATGGGGCAGCTTGTGCACGAAGTGATAGCGAGCGACGTGGTAGCTCGGGTCGAAGCCGTAGAAATTGCGGTGCATCCGGGACAGCTCTTGTTCTCTGTAGGCGGCCAGGGGCCGCCGGGCCTCGTCCGCGTCGCGCACCTGCCGCTTGAGAGCGACGCGCTCGGCCAGATTGTGGGCCGACGCCAGTGCCAGCGCATGGGTAGTTGCCTCGATTTCGAAGCCGCGCACCCCGGTGTCGAAGCATCGATCGATCAGGCCCGAGCGCTGCGCCGCGGCCGCCGAGACCGGCAAGCGCTGCTGCATCAGCGCCGCGGCGCCGGCCGCTCCCAGCCGCCGCGGCAGCAGGTAGGTCCAGTACTCGGACCCGTAGAGGTTGCCCATGTTCTTGTAGTGCGGATTCAGCACGACACCCCGGTGCGCCCACACCTCGTCGGCCGCCAGCGCCAGGAAGGCACCGCCGGCTCCGGCGTTGCCGCGCAGAGCGGCCACGGTGAGCCGGTCGGTGAGCGTGATCAGCTCCAGTGCCACGTCGTCCATCGCTTCGATGTTGCGCCAGGATTCGTCGGCCGCGCTGTCGCCGGCCCGGTGGGCGGCCGCCTCGATGCAGTTCAGGTGGATGCCATTGCTGAAGAAGTCGGACCCGCCGAGCAGCAGCAGCACCTGCGTTTCGCGCCGCCGAACTTCCTGCAGCGCCGCCCGCAGTCGACGGCACTGATCGGTCGACATCGCGCCGTTGTAGAAGTCGAACGACAGGCACCCCACGCGTGCGCCGCGCGGGCCGAGTTCGCGGTAGCGCAGTTCACCCCATTCATCGGCATCGCGCTCCAGCGGCGCATCGAGCTGCGGCAGGCCGGCCGCGTGGGATGCGAACGCGAGGGCTGCCGGCAGTTTGAACGATGGCCCGTCGCCGCAGGCCTGCGGACTGCGCACCTGACCGATCCACACACCGCCATCGACGGTGCGGCGCAGCAAGGTCCCGTCGCGATGCGCCACCACGGTGCCCGGCGCACCCGCGGGCGCGCGGGCCAGTGTCGCGGCGCTGACCGGGTGGCCATCGTAGAGATGGCATTCCACGTCGAACAGCCGGTCGCGCACGCCCGGCTGGCCGTCGGCACTGCGCAGCCGGGCCAGGATGTGTGCCGTGTCGTCGTGGTCCCAGTCGATGCGGCGAGCCGACTGCGGCAGCGCCGGGCGCCAGCCGGCGGTCCCCTCGATGTCGGCTCGGGTGCTGCCATCGAGCGCGCCCGCCCCGCCCTGCGCGGCGAAGCGTTCGACCGCCTTCAAGGACGCCGCGACGGCGGCATCGGCCACCTCGCCGCGGTAGAGGCTGCCCTTGGCAGCGTCGCGCATCGGGAACTCGGCGTGCGCCCACACGGGACCGGCGTCGAATTCGTCGTTGGCCTGAAGCACCGTCACGCCCCAGCGAGGACGGGACTCGAGCACGGCCCAGTCGAGCGCCGAGGGCCCGCGGTCACCGGGCGGACCGGGGTGCACCACCAGGCAGACCACCCGGTGCCACACCGATGCCGGGATGCGCCGCTTCAGAAAAGGTGCGATTACCAGGTCGGGCCCGAACAGCGCCACCGCCTCTTCGGTGACGCTGTCGGCCACGTCGAGTTCCACCGACACGCTGTGCCCCCGGGCGCCGAGTTCGACGAAAAGGCGCTGGGTGAGGCTGTTGAAGCTGTGGCAGAGCAGCAGGATGCGCATGGTGGCTCGTCGAGGGTCGGGATCAGACGGGCTTCAGCCCCGCCAGCAGCTTGATGGCCTGCTTGCGCCCGAGGTTGACGGACACCTTGGATTCCAGCGCCTCCAGCGCCTTGCAATAGTCCTCGAGGGTGGCGGCCCCCAACAGCGGGCCGGCCACGACCACGGCGTCAGGGCCGTAGTGCGGCGCGAGCCGGGCCAGCGCCTCGCGGCGCAGCGGTGCGAGGCGCTCCCGCACCTCGGCGGCAGACGTTTCGGCCTCGCGTGGTGCGACGGATTCCACCGCGATGTCCACCGGCAGGGGCTGCGCGCCAGGCTGCCGGCGACCCGCCGCACCGGCGGCGCAGCCGGCTCCACATGGCCCTCGGCCGCGAGCGCTTCGACGAGCGCGTCGGCATCGGGGCCGATCTTGGCACGCAGGGCGGCGAGCGAATCGACCCCGTTGACGAGGATCAGCGCCGTGCGCGATCGCGCCGACAGCCCCCCGACCGCAACCTCACTTCTCCCATGCCCCGATCGGTCTTGCGGTACACGCGGTCCCCGGGATCGTCCATCGCAGCCTCTCTATGCGGAGGTGTCAGCAAATGCGCGGCAACTGCTCTCCGCTCAACCAGTCGACGACGCGGCGCCCGCCGAAGCGGGTGTCCATCTGCACGAAGCGGTGGGGGTCTTCGACGACGCTACCGATGCGCGCGGCCTGCGCGCCCAGAGGATGAGCGCGCATCGCCGCCAGCACCGCCTCGACTGCCTCGGGCGCGCAAGCGGCCACCAGCTTGCCTTCGTTGGCGATGTACAGCGGGTCCAGGCCCAGCAGTTCGCAGGCCGCATCGACCTGCGGCAGCACCGGGATCGCGTCCTCCTGCAGCAGCATGCCGACACCGGACTGGCGCGCGATCTCGTTGAGCGTCGTGGCCAGGCCGCCGCGCGTGGGGTCGCGCAGCACCCGCACGCCCCCCGGCGCAGCCTGCAGCATCGCGGCCACCAGGGTGTGCAGCGCCGCCGTGTCGGAGCGGATCGTGGTCTCGAACTCGAGCGACTCGCGCTGCGACAGCACCGCGACGCCGTGCTCGCCGATCGTGCCGGACAGCAGCAGCACGTCGCCGGGACGCGCGTTCCTGCCGGAGACGTCGACACCGACTGGCACCACGCCGACGCCGGTGGTGCTGATGAAGACGCCATCGCCCTTGCCTTGCTCCACGACCTTGGTGTCGCCGGTGATCACCGGCACGCCGGCCTCGCGCGCCGCAGCGGCCATCGACTCGACGATGCGCTTGAGATCGGCGAGCGGGAAGCCCTCTTCGAGGATGAAGCTGGCGGCCAGATAGAGCGGCCGTGCGCCGGACATCGCCACGTCGTTGATCGTGCCGTGTACGCTGAGGCAGCCCACGTCGCCGCCAGGGAAGAACAGCGGCGACACCACGTGGCCGTCCACCGCCATCACCATGCGCTCGCCTTGCGGGATGGCAAACGCCGCGCCATCGTCGCCCTGGCGCAGGTAGTCGTTGTCGAAGGCCGCGAGGAAGAGCTCCTCGATCAGCTGCATCGCCGCGCGCCCGCCGGCGCCATGCCCCATGTCGATGCGGCCGTTCTTGATGTCGAGCGGCCGGATGTAGTCCTTCTTGACAATGCTCATGCTGCCGCCACGATCGCGATGTCCTTGAACCGCCCGTAGGAGTAGTGCGCCGCGCAGGCGCCCTCGCTGGACACCATGCAGGACCCCACCGGATTCTCCGGCGTGCACACCGTGCCGAAGATCTTGCAGTCGGTCGGCTTCTTCACACCGCGCAGGATGGCGCCGCATTCGCAGGCCTTGTTGTCGGCCACCGGCTGGTAGCCGAGCTGGAAGCGCCGCTCGGCATCGAAGGCGGCGAAGCCGGGGCGGATCTTGAGCGCGCTGTACGGCACTTCACCGAGGCCACGCCACTCGAAACTCGGCCGCAGCTCGAAGATGTCGGACACCAGCGCCTGCGCATTGAGATTGCCGTCGCGGTTGACCGCACGGGTGAACTCGTTCTCGACCTCGGCGCGCCCTTCGTTCACCTGACGCACGAGCATCAGCACCGCCTGCATCACGTCGAGCGGCTCGAAGCCGGCGATGACCACCGGCTTGCGGTACTCCTGGGCGAAGTGCTCGTAGGGTCCGGAACCGATCACGATGCTGACGTGCGCCGGCCCCACGAAGCCATCGATCGGCACCGTGCCGAACTGCCGTACTTCGGGCGACTCGAGGATGTGCGTGATCGCCGACGGCGTGAGCACATGGCAGCACAGAACGCTGAAATTCGCCAGCCCCTCCTTGTGGGCGTCGCGGATCGCCAGGGCCGTGGGCGGCGTGGTCGTCTCGAAGCCGATCGCGAAGAACACCACCTCGCGCTGCGGGTTCTGGCGCGCGATCTGGAGCGCATCGGCCGCCGAGTACACCATGCGGATGTCGCCACCGCGCGCTTGGCACGAACCAGCGACAGGCCGTCGGACGCCGGCACGCGCATGGTGTCGCCGTAGGTACAGACGATGGCTCCACGCTCGAGTGCGAGCTTGATCGCCAGGTCGATGCGGCCGATCGGCAGCACGCAGACCGGGCAGCCTGGACCGTGCACCATGCGCACATTGGCCGGCAGCAGCTCGCTGACGCCATAACGCGAGATGGCGTGGGTGTGGCCGCCGCAGAACTCCATGAAGCTGTAGCTGCGGTTCGGACGAACCTCCTGGCGCAGCCGCTCGGCGATCTTCTGGGCGACGCCGCCGTCGCGAAACTCGTCGATGTACTTCATGACAGCGCCGCTCCCGAGGCGGCCGGCAAACGGGCGACTTCACCGAACATCGCGAGCGTGCGCTCGGCTTCGGCCGGATCGATCTGCCCGATGGCATGTCCGACGTGCACGATCACGTAGTCACCGACGGCCACGCCGGGCAGCAGGGCCACGGAGATCTCCTTGCGAATGCCGCCGAGGTCGACCACGGCCTGGTCGGCGGGCTTGAGTTCGATCAGCTTGGCGGGGATGGCTAGGCACATGAGAGGCTCTCGTTGACTTCGATGGAAAGGGGCCGGCCGCCGGCATGCAGCAGGTGAGCGGCCACCCAGGCCTGCCCGAGCGCCAGCGCCGCATCGCCGCAGGTGTGGGCCTGCGGCCTCAGCACCTTCAGCCCCTGCCGCTGCAGGCCGGCGGTGACATGCTCGGTGAGCACCATATTGCAGAAGCAACCGCCGCCGAGGCACACGGTGCGCGCACCGCGCTCGCGGGCTGCTGCACCAGCCCAGCCGGCCAATGCCTCGGCCAGCGCCACATGGAACCAGGCGGCCTCGGCGGGCACCCCGCCAGCAGCATCGCCGTGATCGAGCAATCGCGCCAGCAAGGGGCGCAGGTCGAGGCGATCGACCCGGCTCGCATCGACGATGTCCGTCCGCGTCGGCCGGCCGTTCGCCGCGATCCACGCGCGTGCCTGTTGCTCCAGCGCGATCGCGGCCTCGGCCTCGTGCGCCTGGCGAACGCTCAGCCCCAGCGCAGCGGCGGCCGCGTCGAACCAGCGCCCGGCGCTGCTGGTGGGAGGGCAGTTGAAGCTGGCGACGAGCAACTGCTGCACGAGGCACGCGGCACTCGCACCCACGGCGCCAACGAAGCGCTCACCGATCTCGCCCCCACGGCCCAGCGCGTGGAGCGCCGACGCAGCCATCCGCCAGGGCTCGCGTGCCGCCACATCGCCTCCGGGCAGTGCCAGCGGCCAGAGGCCGCCGAGGCGCTGCCATTCGGCGGTGTCGACCCACAGCAGTTCACCACCCCAGGCGGTGCCGTCGGTGCCCAGGCCGACGCCGTCCAGCGCCAGGCCGACGACCGCCTCATCGACGCCATGCTCGGCCATCACCGCCGCGATGTGGGCGTGGTGGTGCTGGACGCCGATCGCGGGAACCCCCAGCTCCGCGGCCAGAGACACCGCCAGGCGGGTGCTGTAGAAATCGGGGTGCAGGTCGTGCGCGATCGCAGCCACCGGCCGGCCGGGTCGGCGCAGCAGCGACTGCATTGAGGCATCGAGCGCGCAGCAGGCACCCGGTTCACCCAGGTCACCGTGCAACGCCGACCAGACCGGCACGCCGCCCTCGAGCAGGCACGCGGCATTCTTCAGCCAGGCGCCAGCGGCCAGTACGGTGGGCAGGTCGTTTGGCACGATGCAGCCGTTCAATCTGACGTTGCCGCCCCTGCAGCGGCAGCGAGCGCGGCTTCGAGCTCGGCCACGCGCCGACGCAGCGCAGCTTCGGTATCCGGACCTTCGGAGCGAGCCGGGGACGCCGGCTCATGATGGTGATGGTGGTGAGCGTCGACCGGCGACATCGCATGCTCCAGCCAGTGCAGCCAGTCGTCCATGCCGGCTCCGCTGGTCGCCGAGAGCTGGATCACCTCGATCGCCGGGTTGACGCGCCGGGCCGCCTGGATGCAGCGCTGGACGTCGAAGTGCAAGTGCGGCAGCAGGTCGATCTTGTTCAGCACCATCAACGAGGCGGCGGCGAACATGTCAGGGTACTTGAGTGGCTTGTCCTCGCCTTCGGTCACCGAGAGGATGGCCACCTTGGCGGCCTCGCCCAGATCCCACACCGCGGGGCAGACGAGGTTGCCGACGTTCTCGATGAACAGCAGTCTGTGCGCGTCGTGATGATGCGCGTGGTGGTGGTCTGCGTGATGGTCGTGCGTGTGCAACCGGGAGAAGGCATCCGCCACCATCGGCGCATCGAGGTGGCAGCCCTTGCCGGTGTTGACCTGGATGGCCGGCGCACCAGTCGCACGGATGCGCTCGGCGTCGAAGCTGGTCTGCTGGTCGCCCTCGATGACCGACACCGACAGCCCGGGATGGCGTCGGCGCAACGCCTGGATGGTGGCGCACAGCAGAGTGGTCTTGCCGGAGCCGGGACTGGACACCAGATTCAGTGCCGTCACGCCATGTGCCTCGAAGTGCTGGCGATTGCGCCGCGCGATGCGGTTGTTCTCGCCGAGGATGTCGGTCTCGAGCTTGATCGCGCGCGCCTGGCTCATGCCGGGCACCGAGACGCGTGCGGCGCCGGCACCGTAATGCAGGTCGCCGTGGCGAGGATCCACGTGAACGTGCGTCCCCGAGAGGCTCGGCGCAGCGTCACGATCCTGCGCCTGCGCCACCACGGCCTCGTCGACAGGCTTCGCCGCTTTCGGATCCTCGGACCCGGCACAACCACAAACGACACACATACTCGCTCCTTCTGTCTAATCGTCGACCAGCATGTCGAGCACCCGCAGTTCGGTGCCTCCGGTGGGCTGCACCTGGTAGCCGCCGCACACCGGACAGGCATCGCCGCGCTGGGCGATCTCGACCGTCTGGCTGCAGTGGAGGCACCAGGCCTGGCCGATCGGCTCCTCGATCTCGAACCGCGTGTCCTGGAGGCAGGTTCCCGGGGCGAGCGACTCCAGCGCAAACTGCAACGCGCGCACTTCCACGCCGGCCAGACGCCCGGCTTCCATGCGCAACACCGTTACGCGGCGAAAGCCTCGCGCTGCGCGGCGTCTTCGACGAGCTTCAGGATGCCGCCGGCCAGACTGGCTTCATGCATGGGCGGCCTCCTCCAACCAGGCCGGCTCGATCTCATAGGGCACGCACGGATCGTAGGCTGCCATGAGGAGGGCGACTTCGCGCTGGCGCGTCGGTGCGACTTCGGCGGACAGGCGCTCGAGCGCTGCAGCCAGCGCACCGGCAGGATGAAAGTTCCATTCCGTGGGGGCAAGCACGCGGCAGCTGTCGACGCGCGCCGCATCGCCCTGGTTGTCGAGGCGCACATGATGGACCAGCAGGCCGCGCGCCATCTCTGCCCAGGCCAGGGCCTCCCCCGGGCCGAGCGCCAGGCTGCCGCTCACGAGCCACTGGGCGCCGCTGCGCCGCGCTCCGTCGGGCAAGGCAAGGCGCACGGCCTCGGCCAGGCGTGCACCGAGGCGCAACCTGGGGCTGTCGAGGCGCGGGCCGGCCGGCCGGTTCAGACGGTTCCATGGTCCGGTTTCTGCGCAGGCGCCGCGCCAGAGCGGCTGGCGAACGAAGGCGGGGCTTTCTTGCAAAGCGTCGGCGAGTTCGCGCAGCGAGGCCGCACCCGCATGAGGTTCGAGATCGGCCGCGGGCAGCACACGGTCGGCGACCGCGGGCATTCCCCTGAACAGTTCGGCCAGCCACCCTTCGCTCTGACCGGCCCACTCGATCGACCAGGCCTGCGGATCGCGTTCCCACCTGGCCAGCCATTGCGACGCGGGCATGCGCAGGACGGCATGCTGCAGCCAGTCGAGCAGGCCCGGGATCGCTTCGCCCGCCGTCGTGTTCGAGGGCAGCAACGGAGCGACGAACGCCGGGCAATGCTGAAGCTGGCTCATCGCCTGGGCGGCGAGCGCCTCGCGATGCGACGAGACCGCCAACTGCCGAGGCCAGTCCATGCACAGGCGACGCAAGTGCTCGCGCAGACTGCCGAGCTGCAGCGCGCCAGCGGCATTGCGTTCGTCTGCGTCACCCCGGCCACGCGCAGCAGCCACGGCGCGCTGCGCGCACAGGCGGTGCGCATGGCCGCACAGGCTGTACAGGCTGCCCAGGATGTCGGCCAGCGCGGCGGCGGGCTTGCCGCGGGTCAGCAGATCGGTCAGATCCGGGCGGGTGCTGACCAGGTTGTGCGGCCGAGGCCGACCGGGACGCACCAGCAGGGCGCCACCCAGGTCCGCGAGCCGCCCCGCACTCATCGCACCGCCCCGGTGGCCGATGACCGACCGAGCAAGAAGGATCGGCGAGCCGGCGAAGGGGTCTGCTCAACGGCAGCAACCGGCACGCGCAAGGTCGTGAGCACGGCACGCGCGGTGGCCACGGCCGCCGCCTGGTCGACGAACTCGAACATCGGCGAGAACAGCGAGCAGGCCGCATAGGAGCCGAAGGCGGGCTCGTGGCCTCCGATGAAGTCGAAGTTCTCGCTGCCGACGGGCCGCGTCCGCGAGACGCCGACGCAGGCGACGTCATCACGGCGTTCCAGAGGCATCGCGACGAGGTTCATGAACCAGGGAGTGACGAGAACACCGACCGCCTCCACGTCGCCGCCGGATGCTGGATCGGCGATCGCCGGATCGAACGCCGGTTCGAAACCCACCGCTTCCACCTGCAACGCCGGGTTCAGAACCGGCACGCCAGCCATGCGATCGCGCTCGATGCCGCGGAACAGGTCCACGAGATCGCAGACGCGCCGCGACAAAGCGGCAGCAGGAGACGACGCAGCGCTCATGATCAGGTGGTGCCGTCGAGCACCATGAACTGCTCGGCATCCCCGTCGCACTGCGGGCATCGCCAGTGCGGCGGCAGATCCGAGAAGGACGTGCCGGGGTCGATCTGCCAGACGGGATCGCCGAGCGCGGGGTCGTAGACCCACCAGCAGATCTTGCATTCGAGACGCGCGCCGGCCGGCAGGCGGGCGCTGTTGCCGAGGTAGCTGCCTTCGAACCGCGGCGGGCTGCTGGAGTTCACGGTCTCACCCCGCACACGAAAGCGGTGCACTCGACGGCCTGCAGGACCGCCGGGTCGAGGCACGCCGTTCTTCTCATGCCTGCTCCACCCACTCCAGCACTTCCCTCAGACGCTCGTGCGAATCGTCGAGGTCTTCCTTGGCGGCTTGGGCCACCTCAGGCAGCTCGACGACTTCGACGGTGTTGAGGATGACCACGTCCTGCGAGTTGTAGTACACGACGCGCCAGCAATTGGGCATGCGGGTGTTGGTGATGCGGCAGTTGCCATAGCCGCGCGACAGGATCAGCACCCGGCCCGTGCCGAGATGGTGATCGAGGAAGCCGATGTCTTCGGTCGACATCGGCAGCAGCGTGAGGTTGACGACGTGAGCCGCCTGGCCCGGACGCCAGATGCGCCACTGATCCTCGATCTCGGCCAGCAGAGAGGGTGCGTTCTGCACATTGGGGGGCAGATCGCCGGTCCAGCGCGGCACCTGGGCCCAGACATCGTCGCGTGCGGCCGCCTTCAGCGCCTGCGGCACGGGGCCGAGTTCGATGACGTCCGACATGACCTGACCATCCATCGAGCGGACCACGCGCCACACGCCGGCAAAGACGGACTCCTGCACGCGCAGCTCATGGCTCGCATCGCCGTCGCTCTTGACCAGCGCACTCACCTCGCCCTCGCCGAGCACCTGGTTGACGAGCTGCAGGTCCGCGGCCGGCAGTCCCAGCAGGTCGACGCTGCGGTTGCCGCCGTTGCGGCGCGCGTCGTCGAGGGCCATCAAGGCCTCGCGCAAAGCGCGGTGCGCCTGCTCTCGCGCGGCGATCTCCTCGGGCTCGGGAAGAATCGGCGGGCGGAAGGTCTCCATGCCCTGGGGCATCGGCATGTACTGGAGGCTCTCGTCCTCCTCGGGCTGGCTGCCCGGACCAACGCCTATGCCCACGACCGGTATCGGAAAGTCTTTCATGAGGTGCTTCCGTGAAAGGGTTGTTTCAATGGCACGACGAACCGGAGGATCCGGCACTGACCACCGGGATGCCGATGGTCGGCGCGCGCGAGGTCGGCATGGCCAGCGCCTGCTTGACGCGTTCGACGTAATCGTCCCAATCGAGCATGCCGGAGATCGTGGTCACGTACTGGCCATCCCGCAGGAACAGCAGCGTTGGCCAGCGCTGCGAACCGTAGCGGCGAGCCACGGCTTCCTCGCTCTGTCGCGGCACGACGCCGACGAGGAAACGCCCCGGGAAGCTGCGTTGCAGCTCCGGCAGCACGACAGCCACATCCAGCCCCTCGGGAAAGCGGACCGGATCGCCAGCGAACAACACGACGCGATCACCTCCCTGCGCGGCCCAGTCACCGATGCTTGTCTCGTCGACCCACGTCGCACCGTGGACGCTGACGAGCCGCTCGATCAGCGGCGACGTTTCGGGAACGGCCATCGTCGTCTTGGGGGGCTGCACGGGCAGCTTCACCAGGGTTTCGTGGCTCGACGTGTCGGTACTCATGGTGATTTCTCCAAAGTGGGGCTGGATGCCGCCCCCGCCAAAGCAAGGACTTCGTCCTGGTTCATGCGCGACGGCAGGGCGAAGGAGGCGACGCCGTCGGCGGCATCGCCGTGCATCACCGCTTCGAGCAGATCGAGCGTGGCGTCGATCTCTCGCGCGCGCTCGGTCGTCAGACGCTCCTGAGCGCTGTCGATGAACACGAGCAGCCAATCACCGGGTGCGACGTCGCCCACCAGCGCCGTCCGGACACGGCGAGCCTCGCCCCGGCCGCAGCACTGCGCGTGACCGGGCTCGACGCTCAACACCTGCATGGGAAGTCCGATGCACATGGCGGCTCGATCAGTTCGGGGCGACCGGCGGGAAGAAGCGTTCGTCGCCGACTCGGCACGCAAGTTCTTCCGGGGGGCGCTGCTCTTCGTAGCGGCCGATATCGAGCTCCGAGAAGGTCACCGACTCGTGCTCGCCCAGCGGCGCGGTGCGCGGCACGGGCCTCGCGCCCCATTGGCGCAGCGTGTCGACCCCATGCGCGAGCGCGTCCTCCAGCGCCTGCTTGACGCGCGGCCGCAGGCTGCCGCCGTAGTCCTCCAGCTCTTCAGGCTGGCAACCGATCAGCAGCACCTGCTTCGGGTACTGCTCCGTCAGCAGCGCCAGCATCAGCACCTCCTGGAAGCCGGTCTGGTGAAGGCTCATCTTCTTCGCCCCCATGAAGCGCGGCACGTCGTCGTTCTCGACCAGCTTCAGCGTGCCTGGCGTCAGCCCGTAGTCGATGGCATCGAAGATCAGCAGGCGCGTCGCAGCCTGCACGTGCTGGATGAGGTAGAGCCCCTGGGTGCCGCCGTCGATCAATTGCACGTGAGGCGCGAACTCGTAGCGGCGCTGCAGGGCCTCGATGCAACGCACGCCGAAGCCTTCATCGGCCCACAGGACGTTGCCAATGCCGAGGACGCAGATCACCTCCGCCTCAGGGTTGCCACCTAGGTCGTGACAGTCGCCAGCAGACGGATGAGCGCTCATGCGGGTTGACTCCAACAAGAAAATCAGTGGGTGCCGCGGGTGCGGCGGGTCTGGACGCGGAGCAACTTCCAGGTGTGGAAACTGTCCCAGGCAGATTGCAACGCGAGCCAGAACGCCGCATCGGTTCCGAACACCAGCGCGCAACGGATGGCGGTATCGGCCGTGATACCGCGCTGGCCATGCACGATCTCGTGCAAACGCCGGCGCGATACGCCGAGCAGGCGTGCCGCCTCGGTCTGCGAGAGACCGAGCGGGGTCAGGTAATTGCGCCGGAGAAAGCGCCCCGGATGCCAGGGAGCACGGCCCGGCACCCCGGGTGGCAGCAGCATCGTCGTGGCCGCAAGGGACCGCGACGAACGATCCGAGGCCCCGGCTCCCCGCGAGAAAAAGTCGCCCGCGCCGGACGGCCCTCCCGGTGCGCGCACATGCCGCACTGGACCGATCCATGCCAGTCGCTCGCCCGCCGCCGCTCCGACCGTCCGGGTCGCGCCCCAGCCATTGCGCTGAACCAGATCTTGCAGGCTCATGGCCGTCAGTCCTTGAAGGTGCGGTGGCCGGAGATCATCGTGCTCACCACGCTCGATCGACCCATGATGTCTTCGCGGATGGCGGCGTACACGTGCACGATGACGAACACGATCAGCCACCACATCCCGAGGTGGTGCCAGGTGTGCACGTCCTGGGACTGCCCGAACAGCGGGATCACCCAGCCGAACATCACGTCGGCCCAGGAACCGGCCTGCGCGCCTTCACCGTACAGCGCGAACCCGGTCACGACCATGAACACGGCCGTCAGGAAGAACATGAAGAACATTGCGAAGCGTGCCAACGGGTTGTGTCCCACGTACTTGCCGGGCCGCGCGCTCACGAAGGCATACCACTTCACCATGCCCCATACCTCGAGCCAATAGGCGCGCTGGAACACCGGCACCCAGAACAACTCGCGGGCGTGGTGGTTCCCGACCACGGCCCAGTAGAGACGCCCGAGCAAACCGACGGCCAGCAGGTAGCCGGCGGCGAAATGGGCGAAGCGGATGTAGCCCATCAGGTAATTGGCGCTGGCCTCGCCCGGCATGGTCGGCAAGGGCGAGCCGATGAAGTAGCCCGTGATGGCCAGCACGCTGATGGCCAGCGCATTGATCCAGTGCCAGATGCGCACCGGTACTTCGTAGACGTAGACCGACTTGATGGATTGCGCGTGGACGAGGTCGTGCGCGTCGGTGCCCTCGACAGGGGCGTTCGAACTATTCGCGGGTATGGCGGACATGAATCGTCTCCTCTTCGGGCTGGCGTGATGCGACTCGATCGGCCGTGATCAAAGACGGGCGGCGAGCATCACCACCCCGGCTCCTCCGACCACCGTGGCCGCCAGCCGAGCCACCCGATCGGGCAGCCGCTGAAGACCGACGCCGGCGGCGAGGCCCACGCCGTGCAGCAGCGTCGTCGCCCCCATGAAACCGGCGGCATAGGCCACTGCCGAAGCACCGACCGCCAGCTCGCTGCCATGCGCATAGCCATGGAACAGCGCCGCCGCACCGACCAGCGTGAGGCCGAGCGATGTCGGCACGTGCCGCCCCGCGAACAGCATCGCACCCAGCAGCACCACACTCGCCGCCACGCTCGACTCCACCGCCGGCAAAGCCACCCCTCCCACGACAGCAGAGCGCCGATCAGCAGCGCCGCAAGGAACACCCCCGGTCCGAGCAGACGCCGACCGACAGGCAGCGCGATCGCCGACCACAGGCCCACGGCGACCATCGCCAGAAGATGGTCCAGCCCCAGGAAGGGATGGGCCAGACCTTCGACCAGGCCATGCGCTCCGTGACCGGTGTGCGCCTGGCTGGCCGTCGCCGCCGCCAGCAGCATGCTGGTCAGTGCGAACCGCAGGGAAATGCTCTTCGACATGGTTTCTCCTCGGAATGCGGGTGTGGTGTAGGGGCGGTGCTGTCAGCGCACCTTGACACTGGTGAGCTCCTGGCCGTCGGGGCTCATCACGTGCGTCGAGCAGGCCAGGCAGGGATCGAAGGAGTGCAGCGTGCGAAGGATTTCCACCGGTTGCTCGGGGTTGGCCATCGGCGTGTTCATCAGGCTGGCCTCGAAGGCCCCGATCTGCCCCTTGTTGTCGCGAGGGCTGCCGTTCCAGGTGGTCGGCACGACGCACTGATAGTTCTCGATCCGCCCGTCCTTGATGCGGATCCAGTGCCCCAGCGTTCCGCGCGGTGCCGCGACCGTGCCCACGCCCTTGGCTTCCTTCGGCCAGGTGGCCGGATCCCACTTCTCGACATTGGCCGTGGTGGTGTCGCCGGCCTTGATATTGGCGACCAGTTCCTTGAAGTCCTCGAGCATCATCTCCGCGCAGTACTGCGCCTCGAGCGCCCGCGCGAGCGTGCGGCCGATCGTGGTGGGTAGCAACTGCTTGGCGCTGTACTGCGTCTCGGGCAGACCCAGCGCCTTGGGATAGACGCTGTTGATGAACATGGCCGAGGTGTCGATCTGCTCCTTCACGCGTTGGCAGTACTTGTGACCCTGCTTCGCGTGGGCATAGCCCAGGATGTAGCGAGACAGAGGGCCGACTTCCATCGCATGGCCGCGCCAGCGCGGCGACTTGATCCAGGAGTACTTCGCGCTCTCGTCGAGCTCCTGGATATTGGTGCGCGTGCCCTTGGTGTTGGCTCCGAGCACGTAGTTCGGCTCGGTGACGCCGTCCCACGGATGCAGGCCCTTGGATTCGTCGGCGTACTTGTACCAGCTGTGCGGCACGAACTCCTGCACCTGCTCGGGGTCCCGCGGATCGACCGGGTGGATGACGTCCCAGTTGCCGTCGAGGATGGCACCGCCCGGCAGTTGCTGGGTGCTGTGATCGCCCATCACCTTTTCGTAGGTGCCGTAGTCGAGCACGTTGGTCGCCGACAGGCCGCCACCGTAGAGCCAGCCGGCCTGCTTGTAGATGGTGCCGATCGCCAACACGTCCGGGATGTAGACGTTGTTGTTGAACTCGATCATCTCCTTGATGCGCGCCTCGACGAAGTTCAGGCGCTCCATGTTCACCGGCGCGCCGGCCGCGCCGTCCTTGTCGATGTTGATCGCGCAGGGCACGCCGCCGACCAGGTAGTTCGGGTGCGGGTTCTTGCCGCCAAAGACCGTGTGAACCTTGACCCACTCCTTCTGAAGATCCAGCGCCTCGAGATAGTGCGTGACGGCCATCAGGTTGGCCTCGGGCGGCAGCACATAGGCCTTGTTGCCCCAGTAGCCGTTCATGAACGGTCCGAGCTGGCCGCTCTCGACGAACTTCTTGAGCCGGTTCTGGATGTCGCGGAAGTAGCCCGGCGACGACATCGGGTGACTCGGCGACACCAGGTGCTGGAGATCGGAGGTCTTCTTCGGGTCGGCCTTCAGCGCCGACACGACATCGACCCAGTCGAGGGCATGCAGGTGGTAGAAGTGGACGGCGTGATCGTGCTCCTGCAAGGTCTTCGCCATGATCTCGCGGATCAGGTAGGCGTTCTTCGGAATGACGATGCCGAGCGCATCTTCCACCGCACGCACCGAAGTGAGCGCGTGGCAGCCGGTGCAGACACCGCAGATGCGCTCGACGAAGGCCCACGCGTCGCGCGGATCGCGCCCCTTGAGAATGACCTCCAGACCACGCCACATCGTGCCGGTGGAGACGGCGTTGCGGATGACGTTGTTGCTGTCGAGGTTGACCTCGCAGCGCATGTGGCCTTCGATGCGCGTCACCGGGTCCACCACCACGCGGCGGCCCGAGTTGTCCATCTTGAAGCCCTGAGTTTCGTAAGCACCCATGTGTCGTTCCTTTGTTCGTGCTCAGCGCTTCACTGCCCGGCGCGGGAGGTTTCGTTCGTCTTCGAATCGGTCTTCTGCGTCGCACGCTTGATCGCCGACACGGCGGCGTGGGCGACGGCGGCCGCGCCCACCACACCGGCCGCGGCACCACCGACCTGGTCGGCGTTGGCCTCGATGCCGAACTGATGGATGTTGGTGAGGCGGTCGTAGAACGACCCCTTGTCCCAGAAGCCGTCTTCGGAGCAGCCGATGCAACCGTGGCCGGCCTGGATCGGGAAGCTGGTGCCCTCGTTCCAGCGCGTGGTCGAGCACGCGTTGTAGGTGGTCGGGCCCTTGCAGCCGACCTTGTAGAGGCAATAGCCGCGGCGCGCCGATTCGTCGTCGAAGTGCTCGACGAACTGACCGGCATCGAAGTGCGGCCGGCGGTAGCACTTGTCGTGGATGCGCTGGCTGTAGAACATCTTCGGTCGACCCTGGCGATCGAGCTCGGGCAGCCGGTCGAAGGTGAGCATGTAGGTGATCACCCCGGTCATCACCTCGGCGATCGGCGGGCAGCCCGGCACCTTGATGATGGGCTTGTCGAAGATCACCTTGTGAACCGGCGTGGCCTGCGTGGGATTGGGCTTGGCGGCCTGCACACAGCCCCACGAGGCACACGAACCCCAGGAGATGATGGCCTTGGCGTCCTTGGCCACGTGCTTGAGCTGGTCGATGAAGGGCTTGCCGCCGATGATGCAGCTCATGCCATCCTGGTTCAGCGGAGGATTGCCCTCCACCGCCAGGATGTAGTTGCCCTTGTACTTGGCCATGATCTCTTCGAGGATCGCCTCGGCCTGATGGCCTGCGGCGGCCATCAGCGTGTCGTCGTAGTCGAGCGAGATCATCGACAGCACCACGTCCTTCGCGAGCGGGTGCGCTGAGCGGATGAAGCTCTCCGAGCAGCAGGTGCATTCCAGACCGTGCAGCCAGAGCACCGGCGTACGCGGCTTGTTCTCCATGGCGTGCGCGATCTGCGGCACGAAGGCCGGACCCAGCCCCAACGAGGTGGCCGTGAGCGAGCAGTACTTCAGGAAGCTGCGGCGCGAAATGCCTTGGCGGCGCATCACCTCATAAAAGGTTTCCATCGTGGAAGGTCTCCGGTTGCTACTGGATGTGATCGAACCGTGCGACCGGCCCGCCGCGGCAACAGCAGACCGGCGCACCGGGTGGGCAAGACAACACAAGTCGTGGGCCAACCCCGCGCGGCTCGCGGGAAAACCCCGAATGCCTCTCGTAAGTCCTTGTCGCGACTGGGACTATTTGCGAGGACAGTCGACGCATGCCCCAAGGTCGCGACAGCAGTGGAAGCGGCTCTTGCAGTTGAATCCATCATCTGCAATGGCAACATCCGATTCAGCTCACGGCTGCGGGAAACCGGCGGCATGGATGGCAGAGAATCGCTTCGTCGCTCAACGAGAAGAAGATCTGAACCATGCCCGTGATCACCTGCATCGAAGACCTGAGGGTTCTGGCCCGGCGCCGGGTGCCGAGGATGTTCTACGACTACGCCGACTCGGGCTCCTGGACCGAGGGCACCTACCGCGCCAACGAGGCCGACTTCGCCCGCATCCTGCTGCGCCAGCGCGTGGCCGTGAACATGGAGGGCCGCTCGCTGCGCACCACCCTGGCCGGCCAGGACTGCGCCATGCCGGTCGTGATCGCCCCCACCGGCCTGACCGGCATGCAGCACGCCGACGGCGAGATCCTGGGCGCGCGCGCTGCCGAGGCCTTCGGGGTGCCGTTCACGCTGTCGACGATGAGCATCTGCTCGATCGAGGACATCGCCGCGCACACGAAGGCGCCGTTCTGGTTCCAGCTGTACTGGATGCGCGACCGCGATTTCATGGAGCGGCTGATCGAGCGCGCCAAGGCGGCACGCTGCTCGGCGCTGGTGCTGACGCTGGACCTGCAGGTGCTGGGGCAGCGCCACAAGGACCTGAAGAACGGCATGACGGCGCCGCCCAAGCCGACGCTGGCGAACCTGATCAACCTGGCGATGAAGCCGCGCTGGTGCCTGGGGATGGCCGGGACGCGGCGCCACAGCTTCGGCAACCTGGTGGGGCATGCCAAGGGGGTGAGCGACATGTCTTCGCTGGGGACGTGGACGAA
Organism: Methylibium sp. T29; assembly: GCF_000576205.1. Classification (NCBI taxonomy): domain Bacteria; kingdom Pseudomonadati; phylum Pseudomonadota; class Betaproteobacteria; order Burkholderiales; family Sphaerotilaceae; genus Methylibium; species Methylibium sp. T29. Next base: position 67,422 of record NZ_AZND01000003.1, read on the forward strand.
GGAGCAGTTCGATCCGAGGCTGAGCTGGGACGATGTGGCGTGGATCAAGCAGCGCTGGGGCGGCCGGCTGATCCTGAAGGGGATCATGGAGGTGGCCGACGCGAAGCTGGCGGCCGACAGCGGGGCCGACGCGATCGTGGTGTCGAACCACGGGGGGAGGCAGCTCGATGGGGCGCCGTCCTCGATCGCGGCGCTGCCGGCGATCGCCGAGGCGGTGGGCGACCGGATCGAGGTGTGGATGGACGGGGGGATCCGCTCGGGCCAGGACGTGCTCAAGGCGGTGGCCCTGGGAGCGCGCGGCACGATGATCGGGCGGGCCTTCCTGTACGGGCTGGGCGCGATGGGCCAGGCCGGCGTGACACGCGCCCTCGAGATCATCCGCAACGAGCTCGACATCACCATGGCCTTCACCGGCCATACCGATATCAGACGGGTGGGGCGCGAGATCCTGGTACCGGGCAGCTACCGCGGCGCGGGCGGGCCGTCCTGATCGCCCGGCGGCGAACCCGCGCTACGGCAATGGGTGCCGGCTAGACCTGCACGGCCGCGATCAGGCCTTCGGCGAGCCAGCCTGAAGGACCGCGACGACGGCCGTGGCGGCATCGGCCTCGCCGACCTCAGCGGCAGCACGGGCGCACAGCGCCGCGAACGGCTGGCGATCGAGGACCGCGCGCAACAGCACCGTCTCCAGGCTTTCGAGCGAACGCCAGCGCGTCTCCAGGCCCGGTCGCCAGGCCAGCAGGCAATGTTCGTGCGGTTCCGGTTCGGGCAGTTCGGGTTCGCCATCGGCTGGCTGCGCCGCCTGTGCCTGCAGCGCACGCCACAGCGGCTCGACGGCCCAGTGCAGCGTCACCAGCCGGGCGCTGGGCAACAGCGAGAAACGCAGACCGGGCCAGGCCCGCGCATCGAGGGTCTGCAGCGTTTCCGCCCGGATCGGCAGGGCATCGGCGGCATCGAAGGCCATCCGCAGCGCCCACTCCATGCGCGCCAGATCGGCCAGGGACGGGTGCGGCGCCAATTCCGGCCGAGCCTGCATGAAATCGGCCAGGGACTCACCGAACCAGCGGATCGACGGATGCCGTGACGGACACGCCGACAGATAGGCCTGCGCCAAGGCCTCGAAGGCCTCGTCGCCCATGACCCGCGGCAGTCCCTCGTGGTTCTCGCGCAGCGCGGCGACGAGGCGGGCGCGGTAGGCGTGGCGGTAGATGTTCAGCAGCGAGCCGCCAGGTCGTGGCCGCAGCAACCCGTCAGCCGGCGTCGCCCCGGCGGCGGCGTCCTCGACGACGGCACGGCTCAGCCGCCGCTGCTGCTCGATCAGCACGCCCGCATTCATGCCGTCATCTCACGCACACCGCGGCCGGTCCTCGCCGCGGACAGCGCGCCGGCCTGAACCTCCCGCGCCACGTCGAGTTCGGCCACCAGCTCGGCCAGCGGCGGGATGCGGTCATCCCGCTCGATCATCGTCGGCACCGCGCCGAACCGCCGCGTCGTGTAGTCATACAGCTTCCACACGGCATCGCACACCGGGTGGTCATGCGTGTCGATCAGGTGGCTGCCGTGGTCCTCGTGGCCGGCCAGATGGATCTGCCGCACGCGCTCGCGCGGCAGGGCATCGATGTAGCACCGCGCGTCGAAGCCGTGATTCACGCTGCTGACGTGGACGTTGTTCACGTCGAGCAGCAGATCGCAGTCGGCGCGCCGCGCGAGCTCGGCGACGAACGACCACTCGCTCATCTCGTCGGCTTCGAAGGCCACGTAGCTCGACACGTTCTCGAGCAGCAGGCGACGGCCGAGGTGGTCCTGCACGCGCGCCACCCGCTCGCACAGGTGGCGCAAGGCAGCCTCGGTGTAGGGCATGGGCATCAGATCGTGCAGGTTGTGGTGGTCCACGCCGGTCCAGCAGAGATGGTCGGAGATCCACGCCGGTCGATGCGATCGGCCAGCGCCTTCAGGGCGCGCAGGTACTCGAGGTCCAGGTCGTCGGCACTGCCGATCGACAGCGACACACCGTGCATCGCCATCGGGTAGTCGCGGCGCAGGCGGTCCAGGTGCTGCAGCGGCGCGCCGCCCGGCAGCATGTAGTTCTCCGAGATGACCTCGAGCCAGTCCACCGCGGGCCGCCGTTCGGCGAATGCAGCGTAGTGTTCGGGACGAAGTCCCAGGCCGAAGCCATGAAGCATGGTGCTCATCGGTGAGGGTGCAAAGACGCACAAGAGGCACGAAGGTCCGCGCATCGGCCAGGGCCGACGCGCGGACCTCGTGACCGATCCGTCGGGCCTACTTCGCGACGGTCCCGCCGGCGTCGGTGCATTCCTTCGCGGACTTCTTGCTGACCCAGCCCTGGCCCTTGCACGTGTTCTGCCCCTTGCAGGCGCTGCTGGCGGTCTTGCACTCCGAGGTGCCCTTGCAGCTGTTCACGCCGGCGCAGTGCACCGAGCCGGTGTCAGCAGCCTGCACCGTGGTGCTGACCGTGCCCATGGCAAACAGGGCGGCAGCGGCGCCGGCAATCGCCAGACCAGACTTGAAATTCGTCATGTGGATCTCCTTCGGATGGATGGTTGCGGAACGGCAGGCCGGGGAACGTCGTCGCACTCCGTGCACTGGCCTTCTTCGGTCGCACCTGGCGGCGTTTACTTACACCGACATCGAATCAGGCACGCAGGAGTCCTGTACGCAGCGCAGGCGACGGCGGATGCGGCGCGGCTCGCACGGGCAAACGCGCAAACCCCGCACCTCGGCCCTCTAGAATCGCTCGGCCTCGCAGTGCCCGACCCCGCACGCATGATTTCCTGACGAGCCGCTGTCACCCGAGAGATCGCCGATGAGCGCCCTGTCCCGAATCGTTTCGCCGATCGACGTCCTCAACGACCGCTTCGCCTGGCTCGCTCAGTGGGCCGTGCTGGCCTGTTGCCTGATCAGCGCCGGCAATGCGCTCGTGCGCTACGGCCTCGACTACAGCTCGAACGCCTGGCTCGAGATCCAGTGGTACCTGTTCGCCGCCTGCGTGATGCTGGGCGCGTCGCAGGTGCTGCGGCTCAACGAGCATGTGCGCGTCGACGTGTTCTACGGCCGCCTGTCCGGCCGCGGCAAGGTCTTTGTCGACCTGTTCGGTCTCGTCGCCTTCCTGATGCCCGTCGTGCTGCTGATGCTGTGGCTGTCGCTGCCGCTGTTCTGGCGCACCTACACAAGTGGGGAGATGTCCGGCAACGCCGGCGGCCTGATCCGCTGGCCGGCGATGCTGATGCTGCCGCTGGGCTTTGCGCTGCTCGCACTGCAGGGACTGGCCGAGATCGCCAAGCGCATCGGCTGGCTGCTGCATCGCCACGAGATGCACACGCACTACGAGCGCCCCCTGCAATGACGATGGAGCAGTTCGCCCCGCTGATGTTCGCGGGGTTGATCGTCGTGCTGCTGATCGGCTTCCCGGTGGCCTTCTCGCTCGCGGCCTATGGTCTGCTGTGCGGCTTCATCGCGATCGAGGCAGGTTGGTTCCCGCCCGAGTTCATGTCGGCGCTGCCGCTCAACGTGTTCGGCATCCTCAGCAACGATCTGCTGCTGGCCATCCCCTTCTTCACGCTGATGGGCGCCGTGCTCGAGAAGTGCGGCCTCGCCGAGGACATGCTCGACTCGATGGGTCAGCTCTTCGGTCGGGTACGCGGCGGCCTGGGCTATTCGGTGATCATCGTCGGCTTCGTGCTGGGCGCCATCACCGGCACAGTGGCCGGCCAGGTGATCGCGATGGCGATGATCTCGCTGCCGGTGATGATGCGCTACCGCTACGACCTGCGCTATTCCACCGGCGTCCTCGCCGCGTCGGGCACGATCACGCAGCTGGTGCCGCCCTCGCTGGTGCTGATCGTCATGGCCGACCAGCTCGGCCGCCCGGTGGGCGACATGTACAAGGGCGCCTGGGGTCCGGCCATCCTGCAGGTGCTGCTGTTCGCGGCCTATACCTTCGTGCTGAGCCGTCTGCGCCCCGCCGCCGTGCCCGGCGTGCCGAAGGAAGCGCGCACACTGAGCGGCCGGGCGCTGTGGCTCAAGTGCCTGCGCGGCATCGTCCCGTCGGCCGTCCTGATCTTCGCGGTGCTCGGCAGCATGGGCGGCCTGCCCGGCATGGACCACGCGATCGCGACGCCCACCGAGGCCGGCGCGATGGGCGCGGTCGGGGCCTTCCTGCTGGCCGCCCTGCACCGCCGCCTGAGCTGGCCTCTGCTGCGCGACGCGCTGGCGGGCACGATGCGCATCACCGCGATGGTGGTGTTCATCCTGATCGGTTCGCGCGTGTTCTCGCTGGTGTTCCAGGGCGTCGACGGGGGCAAGTGGGTCGAGCACATGCTCTCCGGCCTGCCCGGAGGCCAGATCGGATTCCTGATCGCGGTCAACGTCTTCATCTTCTTCCTGGCGTTCTTCCTCGACTTCTTCGAGATCGCTTCATCATCCTGCCGCTGCTCGCGCCGGTGGCCGACAAGCTCGGCATCGACCTGGTGTGGTTCGGCGTGCTGCTGTGCGTGAACATGCAAACCTCGTTCATGCACCCGCCGTTCGGCTTCGCGCTGTTCTACCTGCGCGGCATCGCCGACTCGCTGTTCAAGAGCGGCACGCTGCCCCGCCCGGTGCCGTCGCGCGACATCTACCTCGGCGCACTGCCCTGGGTGATGCTGCAGCTGCTGCTGGTGGTGATCGTGATCTTCGTGCCGGAGACAGTCACGGTCTTCCTCGACAAGGAAGAGAAGATCGACCTCGACAAGGTCCGCATCGAGATGCCGGTCGATCCTTCGGACACGGCGGCCTCGGAACCCGACCTCGACGAACTGTTCCGCGACCGGTCGCCGGCGGCGGACCCTGCCGCCTCGGCCCCCTGAGGCTCAGAGCTTCTGCGACTGCATGAAGCGGTCGAAGGTCGCCTCGGTGAAGCGGAACCACACGTTCTGCTCGGCGCGGAACTTCGCGTAGTCCTCCCACACCTTCTTCCAGGACGGGTTCTTGGCCGACAGGTCGGCGTAGATCTGCTCGGCCGACTTGAATGCCGCGGTCATCACGTCGGCCGGGAAGGGCTTGAGCTTGGTGCCCGAACCCACCAGCTGCTTCAACGCGGGTGGATTGCGCGCGTCGTAGCGCGCCTGCATCTCGATGTGCGACTGCGCCGCGGCGGCCTCGATCATCGACTTGTAGTCGGGCGTCAGCGCCTCCCAGGCCTTGTTGTTGATGAAGAAGTCGAGCTGCGGCCCGCCCTCCCACCAGCCCGGGTAGTAGTAGTTCGGCGCCACCTTGTTGAAACCGAGCTTGAGGTCGTCGTAGGGACCGACCCATTCCGCCGCGTCGATGGTGCCCTTCTCGAGCGCGGGGTAGATGTCGCCGCCCGGCAGCGACTGCGGCACCACGCCGAAGGGCTCGAGCACGCGGCCGGCAAACGGGTTGCAGCGGAACTTCAGACCCTTGATGTCGGCGATGGACTTGATCTCCTTGCGGAACCAGCCGCCCATCTGCGCACCGGTGTTGCCGCCGGGGAAGTTGACGATGTTGTACTTGGCGTAGAACTCGCGCATCAGCTTCAGGCCGTTACCGTCGTACATCCACGCAGACATCTGGCGGGAGTTCAACCCGAACGGCACCGCGCAGCCGAGGCAGAAGGTCGGGTCCTTGCCGTAGAAGTAGTAGGGCGCGGTGTGGGCAATGTCGACGGTGGCGTTCTGCACCGCGTCGACCACGCCGAAGGCCGGCACCAGCTCGCCGGCCGCATGCACCGAGATCTGGAATCGGCCACCGCTCATCTCGCCGACCTTCTTCGCGAACAGTTCGGCCGTGCCGAAGATCGTGTCGAGCGACTTCGGGAAACTCGAAGCCAGCCGCCAGCGCAGGTTGCTCTGGGCGTGCACGACCGCCGGTGCGGCGCCCGTGGCCAGCACACCGGCCAGACCGGCCCGTTGCACGAAGGAACGGCGTTGCATCAAGGACGACTCCTGGAGAGGGAAGGAAGGATCGAAAAGATTCTAGGAGCGCCCTCCGCGGCCCGGCGTGGGGCTTACCCGCCAGGCACGCACCGTCCTCAGCTGCCGGCGATCTTCAGGCGCTCGATCAGCACCGAGCCGATGGTCTTGCCGCCCATCGTGTAGGCATCGGCACCGACCGCGACGATCCGGCGCAGCATCTCGCCCAGGCTGCCGGCGATGGTGATCTCGTGCACCGGGTGCACGATGCGCCCGCCCTCGACCCAGTAGCCGGCCGCGCCGCGCGAGTAGTCGCCGGTCACGTAGTTGACGCCCTGCCCCATCAGCTCGGTGACGAACAGCCCGCGGCCGAGCTTGCGCAGCATCGCGTCGAGGTCGTCGCCGGGCGACGTGAGCCGGCTCGTCAGCGTGAGGTTCTGCGAGCCGCCGGCGTGACCGGTCGTGTGCATGCCGAGCTTGCGCGCCGAGTAGCTCGACAGGAAATAGCCTTCGGCGCGCCCGCCGGCCACCACCTTGCGCGCGCGTGTGCGCACGCCCTCGTCGTCGAACGGTGCGCTGGCCTTGCCCTTGAGCAGGTGCGGTTGCTCGACGATGTCGACGTGGTCGGGAAACACCGGCTTGCCCAGGCAGTCGGCCAGGAAGGTGGCCTTGCGGTAGAGCGCGCCGCCGCTGGTGGCCTGCACGTAGGCACCGAGCAGACCCGCGGCCAGCGTCGACTCGAACAGCACCGGCACCTCGCAGGTGGCGATCTTGCGGCCCTTCAGCCGCGCCAGCGTGCGCTCGGCGGCGTAGCGGCCCACGGCCTCGGGGGACGCGAGCTCGGCGGCGTCCCGCATCGAGCTGTACCAGGCATCGCGCTGCATGTCGTTGCCCCGGCCGGCGATCGGAGCCACCGACAGCGAGTGCCTCGAACTGGCGTAGCCGCCGCGGAAACCGCGCGAGTTGCCGGCCATGAAGTGCGACTGCTGGACCGAGACGCCGCAGCCGTCGGAATTGGTGACGCGCCGGTCGGTCGCGAAGGCTGCGCCCTCGCAGCGCAAGGCCAGCTCGATGGCGCCGGCGGCGTCGATCGCCCAGGGTGGTAGAGATCGAGATCGCGCGCCGCTTCCTCGGGCGTGGCCAGATCAGCCGCGTCGGGCAGGCCGGCGGCCGGGTCCTCGGCCGTGAAGCGGGCGATGTCGTAGGCGGCGCGCACCGTCTGCTCCAGCGCGGCGCGCGAGAAATCGGAGGTGCTGGCGTTGCCACGCCGCTGGCCCAGGTAGACGGTGACGCCGAGCGACTTGTCGCGGTTGCGCTCGACCGTCTCGACCTCGCCCTTGCGCACCGACACCGACAGGCCGGCGCCCTCGCTGACCTCGGCCGCCGCATCGCTGGCCCCGAGCCCGCGGGCCACCGCGAGCGCGTCGTCGATCAGTTGCTCGAACTGGGCTCGGCTATGGGCAAAACCTTCGGGGGTGCGGGACATGGCGGGACCTGGAAACTGCGGGGCTGTGCGGCCGCAGGGAGAGCCGGCGGCACGCAACTATGATAGCCAGCGCCCTGCGGCGTTCCCCCTTCCCTGATGCCTGCCACCGCTTGAACACCGAAACGAACGAACCGGACGACGACGATGCGTCCGAGCGCCCCAGCAAGACCGCGCTGAAGAAGGCCATGCACGAGCTGCAGGCCCTGGGCGAAGCACTGATGACGCTGCCCGACGCTCGCATCGACGCCATCGGCCTCGACGAGTCGCTCCGCGAGGCGGTCCGAACCGCCCAGCGCACCAAGTCCCACGAAGGCCGCCGCCGCCAGATCCAGTACCTGGGCAAGCTGATGCGCCGGGCGCAGGATGCCGGCGGTATCGAGCCGATCCGCGAGGCGGTTGCCTCGTTCCAGCTCGGCCACGCCAAGGATGCGCTCGCGTTGCACGAGGCCGAGCGCTGGCGCGCCGAACTGCTGGCCAGCGACGACGCCCTCACCCGCTGGACCGCCGCGCACCCGCGCAGCGACCTGCAGCAGCTGCGCAGCCTGATCCGCAGCGCGCGCAAGGAAGCCGTCCCCGCACTGCCGGACGGTGCTGCCCGCCACGGCCGGGCCTACCGCGAGCTGTTCCAGCAGCTGCGCGGCGCGCTCGCCGAGCCTGGCCGCGAAGAGGAGGAAAGCAATGACTGACGTACCCGCCGCGGGGTTCGACCCCGTCACGATCGGCCTCGTCTCGGTCAGCGACCGCGCCTCCAGCGGCGTCTACGCAGACCAGGGCATCCCGGCGCTCCAGGACTGGCTGAGCCGCGCGCTGAAGAACCCGGTCACCTGGGTCACACGCCTGATCCCGGACGAGCAGGAGGGCATCAGCGCCACGCTGCGCGAGCTGGTCGACGACGCGCACTGCGACCTGGTGCTGACCACTGGCGGCACCGGGCCGGCGCCGCGCGACGTGACGCCCGAGGCCACGCTGGCCGTCGCTCACAAGGAGATGCCGGGCTTCGGCGAGCAGATGCGGCAAATCTCGCTGCGCTTCGTGCCCACCGCGATCCTGTCGCGCCAGGTGGCGGTGATCCGCGGCCAGACGCTGATCATCAACCTGCCCGGGCAGCCCAAGGCGATTGCCGAGACGCTGCAGGGCCTGCCGGACGCGAGCCCGCCGGCGCACGGCATCTTCGCAGCCGTGCCCTACTGTGTCGACCTGATCGGCGGCCCTACCTCGAGACGGAAGAGACGGTCTGCAAGGCCTTCCGGCCGAAATCGGCGCTGCGCGCGCCGCGCCCGGCGGCTGCCTGACCGGCCGGCCGCCGCGCGTCAGCGCACCAGTTGGTTCAGCGCCGCCGCGTCGAAGTCTCGCGGTCTGCGCGTCGCTCGGGACGCAGTCGCCGGCGGCGCTGCGCCGCGACAGCGTCTCGACTGCCGCCCACAGCATGGCGATCTGGTGTTCGTGGCCCGAGGCGTTGTCGATCAGGCCTTTCATCGCCTGCGCCACCGGGTCGTCTCCCTGGCTCACGCCGTAGGCCGAGAAACCCATCTTCGCCGCCGCCGCCTCGCGCTGCACATCAACCGCGTCGTGCAGAATGCGCGCCGGGTTGCCGACCGCCGTGGCGCCCGCCGGCACCGGCTTGACTACCACCGCGCCCGAGCCGACCCGCGCCCCGTCGCCGACCAGGAAACCGCCGAGCACCTGCGAGTTGGCTCCGACGATCACGCCCTTGCCCAACGTCGGGTGCCGTTTGGCGCCCTTGTAGAGCGAGGTGCCGCCGAGCGTCACGCCCTGGTAGATGGTGCAGTCGTCACCGATCTCGCCGTCTCGCCGATCACCACGCCCATGCCGTGGTCGATGAAGACTCGCCGGCCGATCGTGGCACCCGGATGGATCTCGATGCCGGTGAGGAAGCGGCCCAGGTGCGACAGGAAGCGACCGAGCCAGTGCCAGCCGCGTGTCCAGCAGCCATGCGCCAGCCGGTGCACCGCGAGTGCATGCAGCCCCGGATAACAGGTCAGCACCTCGAAACCCGTGCGTGCGGCCGGGTCGCGCTCGAGGATGGTGGCAATGTCTTCGCGGAGGCGGCTGAACATGTCGTCGCTCTTCAGGTTGGGCCAAGTCAGTGTAGCCAGCCGCCTGCCTGCCTGAGGCCGGCGGGGGCATCGCGGCGGCTCAGCGTTTCAGCATCGAGGTGGCGATCCCGCGCAGCAGGTGCACCTCTTCCTCGGTCAGTTGGGCCCGGTTCAGCAGCTGGTTCACCCGCGGCAACAGCTTCTTCGGTGCCGCCGGATCGAGGTGGCCGATATGCACCAGCGCCCGCTGCCAGTGATAGAGCAGCCCCTGCACCGCCGCCGCGTCGGCCAGCGCCGGATCGGGCGTGCGGGGCGTGACGGGGTAGCCGCCGAGCGCCTGGCGCCAGTCGTAGGCGATCAGCTGCACCGCCTGCGCCAGGTTCAGCGAGCCGTAGTCGGCCGGCGTCGGGATGCTCAGGCAGCTGTGGCAGCGGTACACGTCCTCGTTCGACAGCCCATAGCGCTCGGAACCGAACACGAAGCCCACGCGCTGCCGCCCGGCGGCGAGCTCCGGGAACAACGCACGAGGCGCGTGGGTCCTGGGGCCGAAATCGCGTGGCGTCATCGCGGTGGCGCAGGCGTGGGTCACGCCCTCCAGGGCCTCGGAGAGCGTCGCGACGACGCGCGCCCGCACCAGGATGTCGGCCGCGCCGCTGGCCAGGGCCACCGTGTCCTCCTGCACCAGCACGTCGGCATGGCGGGGCGCCACCAGCACCAGGTCGGAGAAGCCCATCACCTTCATCGCCCGCGCCGCCGCGCCCACGTTGCCGGGATGGCTGGTGCCCACGAGGACGAAGCGGGTCGGATCGGCTGTCGACATCGGCGGGGGCGGCTAAAATTCGATTATCGGCGTGGCCCGCGCGGCCCGTCGCGCCGGCCGCGCTGCCCTCCCCGCCCGCCG
>NZ_AZND01000004.1:0-74056 GCF_000576205.1 Methylibium sp. T29
AGCTACCGGTTCTGGCTGCCGCTTCAGCGAAGGTGACGAATTTGTCATCCGCCGGACTCGACCGTGTTGGTGTCCGGTTTCTAAAGTTGCGCTCATGCCATTGGGCATGCCCCGGCAGGCGCCGGCGGCCACACCCCCACCAAGGAGCCAATTTCATGAATCTTCGTAAAACCACCGCGCTGTGTGTCGTTGCTGCTGCGATCACGCTGCCCGGAATTTCGTTCGCCTCCTCGGAATGGCACCCCAGCGGCGGTGAGGCGGGTGGCACCTACCATCCGAACCACGTGACCAGCACGAAGACCCGGGCTGCCGTGATTGCCGAGCTTGATGCCGCGCGCAAAGATGGCACGCTGGCCATCATGCAGCGAGGAGGGGCCATCCCTATCAAGAGCACCGGGCCAGGCAAGACGCGAGAACAAGTCGTCAGCGAACTGCGCAACGAGTCCCCCGAGGCGCGCCGCGCTCGCATGCACTCGCACGCGGGTGGTTGAACTTGGCTGCGTTGCCATGCACCTGCAAGTGGCAACGACGCAGTGGTGTCCCTCGTAGCGGGGCTTGCATCCACGCAACGCTGGCATGGCGGCAGGAGGGACGCTTTGAACGCCGGATGTCATGGTCGCGGCGGGGCTGAATTCAGCACGGTGCCAGTTTCATGAACGGGGTTCTGGTGTGGGTGTCGCAACCGCGACCGCCGCACCGGTGCCATCGGCCGGCCCATGCGCTCTCGTCGTGCCGGTCTTGTAGGCCAGCAGCCGCAGCGCATTGATGACCACGATGACGGTCGATCCTTCGTGGAACAGCACCGCTGTGCCGATGTTCAGGCCGAAGATCGTGGCCGGGATCAGCACGGCCACCACGCCCAGGCTGACCCACAGGTTCTGCTTGATGATGCGGCTGGTGCTGCGCGACAGGCCTACCGCAAATGGCAGCTGCGCCAGGTCGTCGGCCATCAGCGCCACATCGGCTGTCTCAAGCGCCACGTCGGAGCCGGCGGCGCCCATCGCGATGCCGACGGTGGCATTGGCCATGGCCGGCGCGTCGTTGACGCCGTCACCGACCATCGCGACCTTGCCGTGCTGCTCGCGCAGCTTCTTGATCGCTTCGACCTTGTGCTCGGGCATCAGGTCGCCGCGCGCCTCGGTCAGGCCAACGGTCTTTGCCACCGCGTCGGCCACCTGCTGGTTGTCACCCGAGATCATGATCAGCCGTTCGATGCCCAGCGCCCGCAGCTCGGCCATGACCCGCGCCGCCACCGGACGCGGCGTGTCCATCACGCCGATGACGCCGAGGAAGCGCGACCCTTGGCGCACCACCATCGTCGTGCGGCCGGCCGCGACGAGCCTGTCATTGGCTGCGCTCACTTCGGCCGTCAGGGCCACATCCGGCAACTCCGAGAACAGCACTGGCTTGCCGATGAGCACACGCTCGCCGGCCACCTGCGCTTCGATGCCGCGCCCGGTGATGCTCTTGACGTCGGCCACCGCGGGCGGCTGCACGCGGCCGGCCAACCGCTCGCGCGCGCCGCTGACCACGGCCGAAGCCAGCGGGTGGTCGCTGCTTTCCTCGATCGCCAGCGCCACCGCCAGCAGTTGATCTTCGGTGACACCAGCCACCGCAACCACGTCGGTCAGCCTGGGCTTGCCTTCGGTCAGCGTGCCGGTCTTGTCGAAGGCAATGGAGGTCAGCGTGCCCAGGTTTTCCAGCGGGCCGCCGCCCTTGACCAGCACCCCACCGCGGCCGGCGCGGGCCACGCCGCTGAGCACCGCGCTGGGCACCGAGATGGCCAGCGCGCAGGGGCTGGCCGCCACCAGCACCGCCATGGCGCGGTAGAAGCTGGCGGCAAAGGGCTCGTCGATCACGACCCAGGCAAACAGCAGCACCACCACCAGCGCCAGGACCAGCGGGACGAAGATGCGTTCGAACTTTTCGGTGAACTGCTGCGTCGGTGAGCGCTGCGCTTCGGCTTCGGTCACCATCTTGACGACGCGCGCCATCGTCGACTGTTCGGCGCGGCGGGCCACCATCACTTCGATGCGCCCGCGCCGTTGATGGTGCCGGCGAACACGCGGCTCTCGGGCCCCACCTTGTCGAAGGCCGCGAGCGCGGCCGTGGCGGCCGCGGCATCGCCGATGGGGCGCTTGTCCACCGGAACGCTTTCACCGGTCACCGGCGCCTGGTTGACGCTCGACGTGCCGACGACCACCACGCCGTCGGCAGGCAAACGTTCGTTGGGCTTGACGATCACCACGTCGCCGAGCTGCAGTTCGGCGACCGCCACCTCCTTCGTGCTGCCGTCGCGGCGCACGACGGCCGTGTCGGGGGCCAGCTCGGACAGCGCCTCGATCGCCTTGCGCGCCCGGCCCATCGCGTAGTGTTCGAGCGAATGGCCCAGGCTGAACAGGAACAGCAGCAGCGCGCCCTCGGCCCACTTGCCCAGCGCCGCCGCGCCCACCGCGGCCACCAGCATCAGCGTGTCGATCTCGAAGCGCTTGGCCCGAAGGTTCTCGATCGCCTCCTTCAGCGTGAAGTAGCCACCGAAGAAGTAGGCCGCGACATAACACGCGGTCGGCAGCCAGCCTGGCGCCGCGCCGAAGCGTTCGATGAGCCAGCCCGCCAAAAGCAAGGCACCCGACAGCGCGGCGAAGATCAGTTCCGACTGTTCGCCCAGCGGCCCGCCGTGGGCGTGGTCGTGGTCGCCACCGGCTTTGCCGGGCTCGCCCTTGGCGTGATCGTGCGCGGCATGATCGTGCTTGCCTTTGGCGTGGTCATGGCCGGCGTGGTCATGGCCGGCGTGCTCATCCGCGGGGGGCGATGGTGGGACATGGGCTGCAGTCGCTGGCGCCGCTGCCGCCACGGCCGCGGGCTTGGCTGCGCGAACGCCCACGGCTTCGGCCTTCGACAGCAGCACGCTCTCGGACACCACCGACCTGTCGTATTCGATCCGTACCGTTCCGGATGCCGACACGTCGGCCTCCAATACGCCCGGCACGCTGCGCAAGGCCTCGGCAGCGCTGCGCGCGGCCCGCGCATGCAGCGTCGCGCCACCGCGGATCACCAGATGTGCAAAACGTTCGGTCAGTTCAGCGCCGGCTGCATGCACCAGCTCGCGCACCCGGGCCAGCGGCAGGGTGGCCGGTTCATAGTGCACGCAGAGCTGGGGCGCGCCGCTCTCGCGGCCGATGACATGCGCCTGAGAGATGCCGGGCCGGCCTGACAGGGCGTCGATGAGGCGGCTGACGCAACGGTCCTGCGCATCGTCTACATCGGGCAGGACCAGCGGCAGGTCCAGGCGCAGCGTTGTTGCTTCGGTCATCGGGGCTGCTCGTTGTTTGTTATGGGGCAGAAGGTTCGCAGGTATCGCGTCACCTCACAGCGCCGGGCGGCGCCGGGATGGCGGCCGTCAGGCGCAGGTTGCCGTCGTATCGGTCGGCGCGGAAGACGATGGCGTCGCCGACCCGGATACGAACCACGAGTGCGGGGTTGAAGTACCGAAACGTCGTCGTCGTGGCGGGCAGGTGGAGATGGGCGATGGGGGCATGCCGCAACGTCACCGTGCCACGTTCGCCGTCGATCCGGATGACCGTGCCGGCGATGAGGTCCGAGGTCGATGCCTGCGCCAGGACTTTGCCAGAACCCCATGGCGCCAGCCCAAGGCAGAGCAGGAGCGTCCTGCGCCGCATCGCAGGCGTGGCGCACACACCGTGCCAGGCGGCGGCATCAGATTCCGGAGCAGGCATCAGTGGCGTCCCCCGCTGTGGCCGCCATGCCCGCCGTGATGGCCATGGCCGCCGCGATGGCCTCCCGCATAGCCGCCGTAGCTGCCGTAGCCCCGGTAGTAGGGCAGGCCACCGTAGTAATGCAAGCCGTCGTAGTACCCGAGGTAGTTGTAGCCCAGGTACAGCGCGCCCGAGTACGCGGTGAGCCGGTAGCGGCCCGACACGATCTTCGCCCTGAGGTCTTGTTCGCCGCGGGCCCGCCCTTGCAGGTAGCGCAGCAGGCCTTCGCTGACGCCCGCAGCACGCTGCTGCTCGAAGTCTTGCGGCGACAGCACGAAGGCGACGCCCCGCGTCTCGATCTCCGCAATCAAGGCTTCGTCGTCCAGCCCCTGCTGCGACATCACGACGACTTCATCCAGACGCAGGCGGGGGGCCTGCGCGTCGGGAGCCTGGGCGGTGGCGCAGCCCGTCAAGGCGACTGCCGAAACCAGCGCGAACAGCGTCAAAAGGTTTTCATGAGAGATCCCCTTGTGATGAACCTTGGGTGCGGCCAGGCCACCGGTTGTTCCGTGGCGTCGTCGAAGAGTGTTCACCGTGTGGCCGCAGTCTCCCGCGTTCTGCGGGCCGCGCGCGCCGCTGCCCACAGGTCGAGCTCGGGCCGGTAAGCCTGCGTCTGCGTGCCGAAGGCGCCCAGCAGCGTATGGAACAGGTTGTCGTGGCTGTAGCTGCCCCCAGCAACCCCTTGCAGAGCGCCGGCACCGAGTTGCAGCCGTTGTGCAGCACCCGCCGACAGCCACGCCATCATCGGGATACCGGTCTGCTCGGCGGGCGCCAGCAGCATGGGCAGCCCGTGCAGGTACACCTTGCCTTCGCCCAGCGATTCGCCGTGGTCCGACACGTACAGCAGCAGGCTGTCCCTGCGGTCGGACTCGCCGGCGAGCCAGTCGATCGTCTGCGCGATCACCTCGCTGGTGTAGGCGATGCCGTTGTCGTAGGTGTTGATCAGCGCCTGGCGCTCGCAGCTCTGGATCTGGTTGGTGTCGCAGGTTGGCGCGAATCGGCGTGCGCCGCTGGGGTAGCGCTTGTAATACGCCGGCCCATGGCTGCCCTTCATGTGCAGCACCACCAGGCTGTCTTTGCCGGTCGCCGGCCCGGTCATGGCGGTCCGGAGGCCGCGCAGCAAGACTTCGTCGAAGCACTCCTCAGGGCCGCAAGGGCCGGCCATCGCGCCTTGACCTGGGAACTGGGTGTCGACGCGCTGGCACACGCCCTTGCAGCCCGAGTTGTTGTCCAGCCAGCGCACGGCGACGCCCGCACGCTGCAGCACATCGAGCGCGTTCTCACGCGCGGCCGCGGCCGCCACCGAAAACCGCTGGGCGCCGAGGTCTGAGAACATGCACGGCAGCGAGGTGGCGGTGTCGGTGCCGCATGACGTGACCTTGTCGAAGTAGACGACGCCCTTGCCGGCCAGCGCCTGGTTCGTCGCCCGGGCATAGCCGCCCAGCGAGAAGTTGGCCGCGCGGGCGGTTTCGCCGACGACCAGCACCACCAGCAGCGGCTTGCGGCTGCCGGCTGCCGCCGGCCGGACGGCATCGGCGCCCACGGTGATGAGCGCCGCCGCCGGCCGAGCGCGGCCTTTCCACAGGCCGACGAAGCCATTGGCCACGTTGGTCGGCGTCAGCAGGTGGCGCAGCTCGCGGTGGTTGCGCGCTGCGGCGGCGTAATCGGCGTAGAAGGCGGCCAGCGCCGCCAGCAGCAGCAGCGTCAGTGCCAGCGCGTGTCTGGCGACACCAGCGGCCACGGTCGGCCAAGGTTGCCGCTTCACCGGCATGGCCAGCAGCAGCGCCGCCGGCAGCAGCCCGCGCCAGGCAAAGTCCCACCACAGCGCAGCCGAAGACAAATCCGCTGCCTCGCGCCAGTCGGTTTCCAGCACGTTGCGGATCATGCCCTTGTCGATCAGCACGCCGTAGTTGCCGATGAAGTGTGCTGCCAGGGCGCTGACGAGCAGCACCGTCGCGAGCAAGGGCTTGCCCACCCAGCGCCAGCACAACATGCGCAAGATCAGACTGAACAGCAGCCACAGCACGGCCGCGAGCGCCACCACAGCCAGAATGCTGCGCGATGAGGACAGGTCCCGAGCGGCCCACAGCGTGCGCCAGAAGCCGGCGTTGTCAACGACGAGCAGCCACAAGGCCGTGGCCCCGCACAACGCGGCAGCCGAGACAGGGCGGATGGAGCGAGGGGTCATCGGGCAGACGTGTTCAGGTTGGTGCAGCCAAACACTGCATTGCGCGTCGTCGCTCGAAAGCAGCAGGGCAGCCATCCCGGCAGGCGCTCCTGACGTTCAGGCCCGTGTCCATGCCACTCTGCAAGAGCTGCTGAACAAGTTCACAACCAGCAGGCGCGCCTGACGTCGGGCCTGTGCCCATGCGGCTGTCCCAAGCGTCGAGCGTGCCAGGGCAATGCCGACGGCCTCCAGAGTCAAGGCCCACGTGGCCGTTTGCGCGGCGGCTTCGACCGTTTCGGCGGTTTGCCCGCAGCTCGGTGCGCGTTCAATCGTTGCTGCAGCCGCTGCGCATAGGGAGGTTCTGGCTTCGGCACGGGCAGGGGGTGACGCTTGCGCCACCAGAGGAACAAGCCGTATCCGACGACGGCTGCGACCACAATGGCCAGCCATATCCACGCCATGGTGATGGCCAGTGCGGTGTCCAACGTCTTGTAGCGCATGGTGCGGCCTTCCTTGCATCGTGGTTCGTGATCGAAGACGAACCCCGGCATCGCCGCGCGACGCAAGATGCCCGGGCGGGGGCACTGGGTCGGTGGCCAAGTTGGCTGAGCCGGCAATCAAGCAGTTGGCCTGACGTCGCAGGCCCGTGCCGGTAACGCGTGAACGCTGGTCGACGGCACTTGCGACGGAGCTACTGCACATCGGCAACCAGTCGCAACTGCGCGACACGATGGCGGCCCTCAGCAACGTCGCCATGTTCGAGTCGGTAGGTGCTGCCCCAGGCCCAGACGGAGCCCACCAGTTCCACGACCCGCACCTCGCCCGCCGCGCCGTTGACCGCCAGTTCGGTCGTGCCCTCGCTCCAGGCGGCGGTGAAGGTGTGCGTGCCGGGCCGCATCCGCAGGCGCACGAAGGACTCGGGCGTCGTCACCACGGGTGCACCACCGTCGACGGTCAGCCGCACCTGGTTGACTGCATCGCCCCACCGCTTGCGAACGACATAGACCGTCAGCAGCCCCGGAGCCGGCTCGAACCGCTTCGCTTGGACCTCGACCGATTCCGGAGGAATCGGCGTTGGCGTGCAGGTCAGCGTGCGTCGATACCACTTTCCGATACCGAAGCAGTACGTTCCATCCGGGTTGGCCGGCTGCATCGGCTTGGTCATGCAGCCTGAACTGGCCAGGGCGACAAGTCCAGTAGCGACGAGCAAGGTTCGACGCGAAACGTGGTCCATGGCCTGGCACCTTCACATGTCACTTGAGTGTGAGCGTGCCGACACGGCGTGCTTGCCGTTCAGCGCCACCTCCGCCAACACCTTGGTGCCTGCGCCGACCTTGAAGCTGCCCTTGGCTTCCGGCTTGTCGCCGATGATTGCCAGTGGCGCTTCGGTCTTGTCGCTGCCGTTGAACACCGTC
Source organism: Methylibium sp. T29 (assembly GCF_000576205.1). Lineage (NCBI taxonomy): Bacteria > Pseudomonadati > Pseudomonadota > Betaproteobacteria > Burkholderiales > Sphaerotilaceae > Methylibium > Methylibium sp. T29. The sequence goes on from NZ_AZND01000004.1 coordinate 7,359, forward strand.
ACCTTGCCGCTGGCACTCGTCAGCTTCATCGGCTTGCCGTGGTCGCTGACGTGGATGACGATCAGCTCCGGCTTGGCGACCAGTTCCATGTCGCCGGCCTTGGTCTCGACAACAACGCCGCCGAACTTGGGCGCAGGGTCTTCGGCGGCATACAGCGCAGTGGCCGGCAGCGCCAGTACTGATGCGGCCAGCAGGGGACTCAGAAACGTCTTCATGGGTAAGTCCTTTCGGCGTTGGGGAACGGCGTTGGGGAACGGGGTTGGCGTCAGTGAATGGCGTCAGTGAATGGCGATGGCCTGCACGAGCTCGGTGACGGTGATCCAGCCGGCAACGGCCTGGCCCGTACGTGCGGAGGCCTGGATGGCAGCGACGATCTCGTCCACTTCACCGTCTTCGCAAAGCAGTTCGAGCTTGTATTCGTTGACCACCTCGTCGCCGAGGTCCATCGCGTAGTGCTGCTCGCCGCTGTCCAGCGGCATGATCGAACCCTTGACGACGTACACGGCCAGGTTGTGACGCCGGCCGGTCCGTTCTCCGCCCCAGGCGGAGGAGTTCTTCAGGGCCGCGATCACGCCGGCGACGCGGCTGCTGTGCACATAGGCTTTGATCTCTTTCATGTCGTGGCTCCTTCGACAACAACGTCGGCACGGTTGCGCCTTTCAGCGCGCAATTCCGACCACTCGTAGATCAACGGCAGCAGCAGCAGCGTGAGCGCCGTCGAGGTGAACAGTCCGCCGACCACCACGGTGGCCAACGGACGCTGCGTCTCTGCACCCACACCCGTGGACAGCAGCATGGGAATCAAGCCGAGGATGGCCACCGACGCCGTCATCAGCACCGGCCGAAGCCGCAGTGCCGCGCCGCGCCGCACGGCATCGCGCACGGACATGCCCTGTCGTCGCTGGTCGTTGAGAAACTCGACCATCACGATGCCATTCAACATCGCCACGCCGAACACGGCGATGAAGCCGATGGCCGACGGCACCGACAGGTACTGGCCGCTGACGAACAGGCCCACGATGCCGCCGATGACCGCGAACGGCACGTTGGCGATGATGATCGTCGCGTGCCGCACCGAGTTGAAGGCGGTGTACAGCAGCATGAAGATCAACCCGATGGTCAGCGGCACGATCACGGCCAGGCGTGCCATGGCCCGCTGCTGGTTCTCGAAGGCACCACCCCACTGCGTGTAGTAGCCGGGCGGGAGCTGGACTGCCTGCTTGAGCGCCGCGTCGGCGTCCTTCACGAAGCCGTCCACGTCACGGCCCTTCACATCCATCTGCAGAACCGAGTACCGCTGCAACGATTCGCGCCGCACGAAGGAATAGCCCTCGTCGAGCTCGATGGTCGCGACCTGAGAGAACGGCACGAGCGCGCCCTCGGCGCTGCGGATCGGTATGGCGCCGATGGTGGCCGGGTCCATGCGGAACTCGTCGGACAGGCGCACCGCGATGTCGAAGCGCTTGGTGCCTTCGATCAAGGTCGAGACCGAGCTGCCCCCGATGCCGGCCTGCACGATTTCCAGAATCTCGTCCGCATTGATACCGTAGCGCGAAGCCGCGTCGCGGTTGACCTTGATGATCAGCTGGGGCTTGCCCTTGTTCGCCTCCGCCGACAAGTCTGCGACACCGGGCACTTTGTCCAGCACACCCTTCATCTGGGCCGTCAGCCTGTCCAGCGTCTCCAGGTCTTCGCCATACAGCTTCAGCGCCAGCGTCGCGCGGACCCCGGAGATGAGTTCCTCGACCCGCGACTGGATCGGTTGCGTCGCTCCGAACACGGCAGTCGGCACGACCTTCTCCATCGCTTCCTGCATCTCTGCGGCGAGCTTGGCGTAGGGCATCTTCTCGGGCCACTCCGACTGCGGCTTGGTGGCGAGGTTGATTTCCATGTAGTTCACGTCGGTGGTCTCGCCGCCTTCGGCGCGCCCGATGGTGGCGAGCACGGAGACCACCTGCGGGAACTGTTTGTGCAGTTCGTCGCTGACGACCTTGGACACCCGGATCGACTCATCGAGTGACGCCGACGGAATATTGGTCACACGAAACTGGATGGTGCCCTCCTGCAGCGTCGGCATGAACTCCTTGCCGAGGAACGGGAACAGAGCCAGGGATGCGACCAACAGGGCCAGGGCAGAGCCGATGACCAGCTTCTTGCGCTCCAGTGCCCAGTCGAGCAGCGGCAGGTAGGCCTTCTTTGCCCAGCGCACGACGAACGTGTCCTTCTCCTCCTTGGGCTTGAGGATCAGCGCAGCGAGCACCGGCACCAGCGTCATCGACAGCAGCAACGATCCGGCCATCGCGAACGTGATGGTCAGCGCCATCGGCTTGAACAGCTTGCCTTCCAGGCCGGTCAGCGAGAACAGCGGCAGGAAGACGACGATGATGATGATGATCGCAAAAGCGATCGGGTTGATCACCTCGCGCGCCGCTTCCAGGATCAGGTGCGTCTTGTTGATCGGCTTGCCGGACTCCCGCGCATGCGACAGCAGCCTGAAGGAGTTCTCGACCAGCACCACCGCCCCGTCCACCATCATCCCCGTGCCGATGGCCAGACCGGCCAGCGACATCAGGTTGGCCGAGACGCCGAACTGCTGCATCAGGATGAACGCAATCAGCATCGCCAGTGGCAAGGTGATGATCACGACGATGGCCGAGCGGAATTCACCGAGGAACAGGAACAGGATGACGGCCACCAGGATGGCACCCTCGACCAGCGAACTCTCCGCCGTCCTCAGCGCCTTCTGGACCAGTTCGGCGCGGTCGTAGTTCGGCACCAGCGTCACGCCCTTGGGCAGTGCCGCCTGCGCCACGACCAGCTTGGCCTTCACCGCGTCCACGACGGCCTGCGCGTTCTCGTTGACCCGTGCCAGCGCAATGCCCAGCACGGCCTCCTGGCCGTCCTTGGTGACGGCGCCGAAGCGCGGTGCCGGCGCCTCCTTGACCTGAGCCACGTCGCGCACATAGATCGGCGCACCGTTGCGCTCGGCGACGACAATGCCGGCGATGTCCTTCGTAGTGCTCACCAGCCCCAGGCCGCGCACGAGGTACTGCTCGGAGCCCAGGTTGATCGACTGGCCGCCCACCTGCTTGTTGTTCGCCGTGAGGCGCTCCATCACCTGCTTGAACGACAGGCCGTACTTGATGAGCTGGCGCGGGTCGATCTGCACCTGGTACTGTTTCTGATGGCCGCCCCAGGACACGATGTCGTCGACGCCAGGCGCGGTGCGCAGGATCAACCGCACGGTCCAGTCATGCAAGGTCCGCAGGTCCATCGCGGACAGCTTCTTGTCGGCGGACTCGATCGTGTACCAGAACACCTGACCCAGGCCCGAGCTGTTGGGCCCGAGAACGGGTTCGCCGTATCCCTGTGGCAACCGGCCTTTCACGTCCTGCAGCTTCTCTCCGACGAGCCGGCGTGCGAAGTAGATGTCGACGTTGTCCTTGAAATAGACCGCTACATACGACAGGCCGAACAGCGAAACGGAACGCACTTCCTCGACCCCGGGCAGGCCTGCCATGCCGCCTTCGATGGGCGTGGTGAGCAGTTTCTCGACATCCTCGGCCGCCAAGCCTGGCGACTCGGTGTAGATGCTGACCTGGATTGGTGTGACGTCGGGAAAGGCGTCGACGGGGACTTGGCGAAACGCCTGGACACCGAGGCCGATCACGACGGCGAAGGCGACCAGGACGAGGACTTTGTAGCGCAATGAAGCGTCAACGATGGCATTGAGCATGGTGAGTTTCCTTGGGTCTCAATGCGTCAATGCTCGTCGCCGATTTGCGACTTGAGCAGGCGTGCCTTCAGGGCGTAGGCCCCAGCAGTCACGACCTTCTCGCCCGCGGCAACGCCCGACTTGATGACGGTTCGCCCGGACAGCTTTTCTCCCGGCTCGATGGCCCGCGATTCGAAACCTTCGCCCTTGGCCACAAAGATCGTCGGCTGGCCCTGCAGCAGCAGGATCGCCGCGTCGGGCACCGACAGCGCTTCGCGCTTGGCGCCGTTGGTGTCGATGGTGGCGCTGGCGAACATCTCGGGCTTGAGCCGGCCGTCCTTGTTGTCCACCTCGATGCGTGCCGGCACTGTGCGGCTGTCCTTGTCCAGCAGGCTGGCCACATAGGTCACACGGCCCTTGAACTGCTCGCTGGGATAGGCGGCCACCTTCACGCTGGCTTGCGCGCCCACATGCACCTTGGACAAGGCGTCTTCGGTGAGGTTGGCTTCGATCCACACGCGCGACAGGTCCGCCACCGTGAACAGGGGTGCCGCAGGTGTGCCCAACTCACCGACGATGGCCGTTTTCTGGATGACCGTTCCAGTCAAGGGCGTGCTCAATGGAAACGTGGAGGCGCCCGTGCCCGACTTCACCGAGGCCCCGAGCAGCCGCAGCCGGTCCTCGGCCGCGCGCAGGCTTGAGGACGCCTTCTCCAACTCGGATTTGGCTCGCAGGAACTCGCGCTGCGGGATGATTTCTTCAGCACTCAGGGTCTCTGCGCGCTTGAAGTCGGACTGTGCGACGCGCTGGCTGGACAGCGCCTGCTGCAAAGCCGACTGGGCTTCACCGATGGCCAGGCTGTCGAGGACGGCGAGCGACTGACCGGCTTTTACGGCGTCGCGAGATTCACTGCGACCGAAATGATCCGACCCTCCACGCGAGGTGCCACGCGCGCAATGCGGTCCTGATTCGGCCGGATGGTGGCGGTGACGGTGATCGAGTCGGCAAAGGCCAGCGACGCCAGCGTCTCCACCTTGACGCCCGCCCGTTGCGCTTCTTCCGCCGACAACTTCAGCCCACCGCCTTCTTTTGCTTCTTCCTTCTTGGGCTCTCCCTTCTCTCCCGCGGCAGCAGAGGAAGCGGCCTTGCCTGTCGCCGCAGTCTCGCCTTTGCCACAGGCCGACAGGCCCAATGCCAGAGCCACTGCCCCGGCGATGGCTGCTAGGCGCAGCCGAGATTGCTGATCAGGCGTGCTCATCGTGAAGTTCCTTCTTGCGACCAGCCGGCCGCGTTTTCAAGTTCGATTCGGGTGGCGTGGTACTCCGCCAGTGCGTCGCCCAGTTCACGCTCGGCGTCGAGCGTCTGGCGGTTGATGACCAGTTGCTCCAGCAGGCCGATCTGGCCGGCCTGGCGCGACTTGGCGGCCAGTTGCTGGTTGTCGGCCGACGCCGGCAGCAAGGTGCGCTGAAGGCGTTGCACCCGCTCGCGCTGGCTGCCGAGCCGGCTCCACAGGCGCCTGACCTGGGCTTCCTGGTCGCGGATGACCACCGCGCGCTCGACTTCCGATGTCGTCACGTCGCTGAGCGCCTGGCCGATGCCGGCCTGGTTGCGCTTGAACAGCGGCAGCGGCATCGACAAGGTCAGCATGGTGACGCGGTCGCGTGCGTTGCCCGGCCCTTCGCGGCCGACGTTGACGCCCACCGTCAGGTCGGGCAAGCGGCTGGCTCGCTCCACGCCCAGCCGGGCGCGTGCCGCGTTTTCGCGGGCAGACAGCGCACGCAACCGCGGCAGGGCCTGCGCGGCGGTGACGAGCTGGTCCAGGCTGTAAGGCAGGCCTGTGCCCAGTTCGGTGGCCAGTTCACCGGCCACCGCGGGCACAGCCGAAGGCGGCAGCTGCAGGGCAGCAGCCAGTTCGCTGCGGGCGTCAAGCCACTGCTCGCGGGCGACGGCCAGCGCATTGCGCGCGCGCTCAGCTTCTACCAGTGCCACGTTGGCGTCGAGCCGCGTGTCCTCACCGGCAGTACGCCGCTTCGCGATGGCCTGGGCCGTGCTGTCGAAGAGGTCCACCGACCGTTGTTCGATCTGGATGCGGCGCTGAATGGCGAGCACGGCGTGGAAGCGCAGGGCGGCGTCACTGCGCGCCTGGCGCCGCGCGTCTTCGATCTCGGCCTGCAGCGCATCCAGCGCAGCGGCCGCAGCTTCGCGGCGCCGGGCCTGCTGGCCACCGATCTCGATGGGCTGGGCGATGCCGACAGACCACCCGTTGCTGCGCTCGTCGGGCGGTGGCGTGATGCGGGTCTGCGTCCTGCGGCGCTCGAGGCTCAGCTCGGGGTTGTTAGCCAGGAGGGTCGACGCCTGCTGCCGCGCGCCTTCGGCAGCGGCCAGTTGGGCCTCGCGCAGCTTGACGGCGGGACTGGCCAATTCGGCCTGTCGCAGCGCCTCGGCGAGTGTCAGTGCAGAGGGTGAGGCCGGCAGCTGTGCGCTGGCAAGGCCATGGGCGGCGGCCAACAGGCAAGCCGTGCAGGCTGCCACCAAAACGGGAAATCGCATCGAATCATCCTTCTGGTCTCACGACAGAAGCGATTCGGAGGCGACGTGGGGGTGTCGTCAGTCAGTCCATGAGTCAGACCACCACGCCGCTGCCGGATCGCGCGGCAGGAGCGGAGACGACTCGATCAGGACGTTGTGGGACGGACGGTACGTACGATGTGTAGCGTGGTTCTCGACAACCCGGAGCGCGGGCCTGGGGCAGCGCATGAATCCCGGGGGCGTTGGCTTGCACGGCCGCGGAGCACCCGAGGTGGCAACTCTCGCAATCGGCGTGGTAGGCGCCCACGGCATCACCCTGGTTGTCCGCGGCCGGTGTGACCTCGCCGCCGGCCTGGTGCTTGTGCTCGTGATGGCCGAAGTGCTTCTTCGCCAGGACGCTGGCTTCATGCGCGCAGTACGGCGCCGCCGAGCCCCAGACGAACTGGAACGGCACGACAAGCAGCAGGAACGCGAACACCCAACGACGCATGACCCGGATTCTAGACTGACAATTTTGGTTGCGGCCCGCAAGACATGCGGTGCGAGCCTTGGCTGATCGCGATTCCCGCCGGAAAGGGCTATCAACGCTACTCCAAGTCGCCTCGAGGCCGCGCCATCCTGATCGAGGGCTATCGACGGAGTCGTGCGGCTGTGAGCAATCCCGGCTCAAAGCCGCGTGGCACGTGCCATCGGTACCCCGGTCAGCATACGGCCCGAGGTTGAGGCTTGTCCGGACGGCTTGGACGCATCGAGACGCGCGGCAATCGCCATCGGCACCCCGGACAGTTTTGCAGGCGTCACCGAGACTTCTGGCAACGAGCGGGCATCGAGTCGCTTGGCAAGGCTCATCGAGACGCCAGTGAGCGGTGTGTCCGACGGCGTAGCCGCCGCGTAAGTTTGAGTGCTCGCAAGAGAGGCGATGGCCAGGACGATCGAGGACGGGTTCATGGGGTGCGGTCTTTCAGCATGGCGCGGCAGCAGGCAAGAAGGCAGGTCAGCCCCGCGCCGGGTTGAGGAGCTCACTTAATCTACGCACCGGCAATCAACAGAAATCTGTCCAGAAGATGACAGGGCGGTCATGTTTCGCGTCAGTGCTGCAGCAGGCGTGGCGCGACCCCTCCAACCTTTTGCGGCACATCGGGGCTGGCGCGCTACGATATTTGCCGAGCGCGGGTTTCCCGGGCTCGCCTGCTTTTCCTCCCTGAGCAGGAGCGTGGTCGCGATGACAGCGGCCAGGCTTCGCGCCTCGGCTTCAGGGCCGGGGCGTTTTCTTTGGCGCACCGAGTGGGGCGTACCAGAGAGAGCCCCACAGCCTTTCGGCCGTGGGGGTGAAGTCAGTCACGCTGCTTCGCGCAGTTCTTCAGTATCGACTTTGGCCGTGCCGGCCTCGTCTTTATCGAGGTCGAGCTGGCTGAGCAGCTGGCGCTGCCTGGTCAGCAGATCCAGTAGTCGGGCTTCGTGCTCGAACGGGCGCTCGAGTTCGAGGCGGATGTCGTCCAGTCGCTTGCGCCTGATCTCCAACTGGGCCTGGCCCGCGGCGTGCTGCTTTGGAATCGACGCCAGCAGATCGACCAGCGCCGCAACGAGTGCCGGGCCGGTCTGGTACGGCGTCGCCTCATACACGCACGCGCCTGACAGGTACAGGCTCGGCACCTCGTCGCCGCGTGCCGTCTTGACGCCCAGCTCGAAACCGCCGAAGCGGCCGACAAGCTGTTCGATCTCGCGGCCCCCTGAACGGACTTCGTCCTTCATTGCCTTGACGATGCCCCGTAGGGCCTCGCCCACGGCATCGGGCCCGACGATCCTTCGGTCGCCGACTTCCATGCACATGCCCTGAAGCGTCTGTGGCTCGATGCGCGCCATGTCCTCGGCGTACAGCGCAAGCTTGCGTTGCTGCGCTCGATCATCATCGGCAGCCGGCTCACCTCGCTTTCGTTGGCATAGCGCTGGTTGCGCCACACCGAGAACAGCGTTGAGAGCCTGGCCACTTCCGCGTCCACGCCGGCCTTTTCGATGACCAGCGGGTTGCCCGAGGCCAGCGCCTTCACTTCGGCGTACGACAGCGCCGCCAGTTCCACGTCCTCCAGCGACCGGATGCCCTTGTCGCCCTTCATCACCTGGGCGATGAAACGCGCCTTGGTCTCCAAGGTCTGCCACATGTAGCTGTCGAAGCTGCCTTCGGTGACGTAGCGGAAGATCTCCACGTCCTCGCACTCGTTGCCCTGGCGCAGGATTCTTCCCTCGCGTTGCTCGACATCGCAAGGGCGCCAGGGTGCATCGAGGTGATGCAGGGCGCACAGGCGAGTCTGCACGTTGGTACCGATGCCCATCTTGGCCGTGGACCCGAGCAGCACGCGAACCCGTCCCTCGCGCACCGCCTTGAACAACGTTGCCTTCTGGGTGTCGGTCTCCGCGTCGTGCACGAACGCGATCTCTTTCTCCGGGACGCCTGCTTCGACTAGCCGCGCCCGCAAGTCGTCGTACACGCTGAAGACGTGGCCTTGCTTGGGCGACGACATGTCGCAGAACACCAACTGCGCACCGCGGAATGCGGCACTGCGCTCGCGGATCGCCAGCACCTCGCGCAGGCAGGCGGCGACCTTGCCGTTCTCGTCGAAGCCCGTCTGTGGTGCCACCAGCCGGAAGTCCAGCGCCGCCTTGCGGCCGTCGGTGGTGATGGCCAGCATGTTGTCGTCCTGCGGCTTCACGTGGCCGCTGCGGATCGCCTCGGCGCGCTGCACCAGCGTCTGCACAAAGGCCTTCAGCGCCTTGCTGGCCGGGCAGGCCACGATGCGAGGCTTGCCGCCCCTGAGCTTGGGTACCGGCAGGTTCAACATCTCGGCAGTGCGGATGTCGGCCACTTCGCCGAACACCGCCATCAACTCCGGCACGTTGATGAAACGCGCGAACCGGGTGTGCATGCGGTAGCCGCTGCCGTCCGGTGCGATCTCCAGCGCCGTGACGTTTTCGCCAAAGGTGGCGGCCCAGGCGTCGAACTGCTGCAGCCCGAGTTCCTCCAGCCGTCGCGGCTGCAGGTAACGCATCATGGTGTGGATCTCGGCCATGGTGTTGGCCACCGGCGTCGCCGTCGAGAACACCACGCCGCGTTGCGCCGGTCCTTTCGAATCCGCGTGAACCTGCATCGTGTAGCGCGTCTTCAGGTACAGATCGAAGGCACGCTCCGAGTTGCTCATCGGCAGACCCGCCACGCGGGTCATCTTCGTGAACCGGTACAGGTTCTTGTGCAGGTGGGCTTCGTCGACGAACAGGCAGTCGATGCCCAGTTGCTCCCAGGTCAGCAGGTCGTCCTTCTTCTTGTCGGCCAGCAGTTTCTCCAGCCGCACCGCCCAGTTCTTCTTCATGGCCTCGAGTTGCTTGACGATCCGGTTGCCCCGGTCGTTGCTCCTCTCGGCCCTCACCGCCATCTCGATTTCCATGATGATGTCCTTGATGAATTTCTCCGTGAATTGCGGTGACACCTTGATGCGCTCGAAGCTCGAATGCGTGATGACGACCGCGTCCCAATCTCCCGTCGCGATGCGCGACACCAGTTCCCGTCGGCGGTCGCCTTCGAGGTCTTCCTTGCCGGCCATCAGCACCGCCGCGTTTGGATAGAGCCGCACGAACTCGGCCGTGTACTGCGCCAACATGTGGTTGGGCACCACATGGCAGGGCTTGTTGACGAAGCCCAGCCGGCGCAACTCCATGCCCGCTGCCACGCACACCGCCGTCTTGCCGGCACCCACGACGTGGAACAGCCCCGTGTTGCCGGACTGCACGACACGCCAGATGGCGTCCTTCTGGTGCGGGTGCAGCTCGAAGCAGCGGGAGAACCCCGGCAGCTTCAGGTGCGCACCATCGAACTGCCGCTGCCGGGTGGCGTTGAACAGATCGTTGTAGATGCGGCAGAGCTTCTCTCTCCGCGTCGCATCGTCGAAGGCCCAGAGCGCGAACCGTTCTTTGATCAGGCCCAGCTTCTCGCGTGCGGCCAGGGTCTCGTCGGGATTGACGATGTACTTGTCGGTCTCCGGGTCGCGGTCGCGCACCGTCGGCACCTGCACGTTCAGCGCGCACTGCACCAGCTCGATCGCGTTCATGCGCGAGGTGCCGAACTCCTGCGTCACCTTGACGTTCTGGCGCGCGTCCCAGTCGCGGTAGCGCACCGACCAGGCGCCAGCTTGCGCCGAGTAGCCCACTTCGCAATCCTTCAGCTCCAGAACCTCCTGGACGAAGGTCTCGACCTCAACCGCCGGGATCCACACCGCCCCGAGCCGTGGCTCGATGGCGGCCGGCAGCAGGTCTTCCGGCTGCACCTGTTCCAGCGCCTCGATGTTGCGGCGGCATGCCGCACCCGACAGCAGCGCCTGCTTCAACTTCTCCTTGACGTTGCCCGACAAGTACTCGTCGGCCGTCTTCCACCGGCTGTCAGCCGGGTCCAAGAACACCTGACCGGCTTCGGCCAGCGCGTCCAGCACCGCCTGTTCCGGCGCCGACAGCAGCCGCGCCATGTAGGCCGGATCGACCCGCCCGCGCCACTGCATCGACGCGGCCAGCGCCTCGGTGGGTTCGCCCGCGACCGTCGGTTCGACCACGCGCGCCAGGGTGCGCCGCGTGAACAAGGCCGCCTTGCTGGCCCGGTCCGACTCTTCGTCGTAGTGCTCCAGCGACAGCAGCAGCGGATAGTCCGGGTCGCGCCGGAAGGCCAGCGCGTTGGCCCGTGTGGACAGGCAGCCGTGCCTTGCGACAAAGCGGTCGTAGCTGCCGTTGAGCAGCACCCTCAGGTGGGCGACCTGGCTGGCGCTGTCGTCCCTCAGCTGGGCATTGAGCAGTGCCCGGGCCTGGTCGCGGATGGCACACAGGCCGACGATCCGCGCACGCTGCGTGCCGTTGAGCTGGTCATGCACGTCAACCATTTCGGCACCCTCGGCGCGATGCACCCGCCCATGGTGAAGGCGGTAGCTGCCGGGCTTGGCGCCGCCGGTGGGTGGCACCGTCGTGCGCTCCACGCTCTTGTCGGCGACCGCCGCGCGGTACACGTCTGTCGGCAGTAGGCTGATTCGCTCCGTGAGGGCGGCGGCGAGGTCGCCTTCGAACACGGCCGTCGCTACGGCCTCGTAGCCATTGCTCTCGGTCCGGATGCTGCCGATGCAGAACTCCGGGTGTTGCGCATACCAGGCATTGATCTGCAGGTACCGCTCGTGGCAGTGCGGATGGCGCAGGGCATCCGGCACGATGGACAGCTTCAGCCACTCGCCGCCGACCGCTTCCCCGGGCTCCCGCTTGCGCAGGAACAGGATGTCGGTCTGCACGCCTGTGGACGCGATGTCGGCAAAGGTGCCCTGGGGCAACCGGATGGCGCCCAGCAGGTGGGCCTGCGCGCCGATGTACTGGCGAGCAGCGTCGTCCATGGCATCCATCGTGTAGCTGGTGGTGATGAAACACACCAGCCCGCCGGGCCGCACCAAGTCCAGCGCGCGGCCGAAGAAGTAGTTGTGGATGCTGAAGCGGGCGTAGGCCCGGTTGCTCAGGTCGGCGACCTTGTACTTGCCGAAGGGCACGTTGCCGATCACGATGTCGAACCAGTTGTCCGGCAGCGGTGCTTTCTCGAACGGCGCGATGCGTACATCGACGCCGCCGGGCGCATAGAGCGCGGTCAGTACTCTTCCCGACAGCCGGTCGATCTCGATGGCCGTCACCTGGCTGCTCACGGCCATTGCGCGGGGCATGGCACCGATGAAGTGGCCGATGCCGGCGGCGGGCTCAAGGATGCGCCCGCCGGTGAGGCCGAAACGTTCGATGGCTTGCCACATCGCCTCGATCACGTGGATCGGGGTGTAGTGGCTGTTGTTCACCGAGGCCCGGGCCGACTCGTATTCGTCGTCGCTCAGCAGGCCGCGCAGCTGCTCGGCGCGCCGGGCCCAGGCCTTGTCGTCGCCTTCGCGGTTGAAGCTGGCCGGCAGGCCGCCCCAGCCGGTGTAGCGCACGAGCCGGCTGCGCTCGGCCGTGAAGGGTGCTCTGTCATGGCATTCGACATGCCGCAGCGTGGCAATGGCATCCACGTTCGCATCGAACTTGGCCACGGCGCCACCCAGCTTGTCGAGGTCGGCTTGTCTCAATGCCGGCCACAGGGTGCGTGGTGCGGATTCGGTGACGACCCCGCGACGCGCCAGGAGGTGTGGTGCGAGGTGTTGTTTGCTGTCTCCGTCAGCTCGTCGCGGGGCTCCGCCGACGGGTCGGCGGCCTGCGCTTGGGTCTCAAGGCATGAAGCAAGTGGCTCGGTGGCGTCCAAGGGCTCGGGGTCGAACCCGGGCAGCCACAGGGAAGGCGCGGTGAAGCGGGCCATGGGCGTGTTCTCCAGATGAATGGGAGAGACACGCCCATCCCCGGCGGGGAGGCGTGCTCCCCGTGGGTGGGTTGGCAGGATGGGGTCGCGCTCGACCCGGGGCCAGGCGTCAAGCGACGCCCGGCGACTGGCTCAGTTCAGGGCAGGGCCCCGATGTTTTGGTGATGCGCGTTGCCGCGCAGCGAGGAAGGCGGGTAACGACCGCGACGCCTGAACGGATTCAGGGGCGCCCGGATGGGCGCGCTTTGGCCGGAGCCAAGATGCCCTGGCAGTGTGCGCGGGGCTGTCCGCGCGAGCGGGTTGCGCATCGACTCGCCATGCAAAAGCGCTCGCGTGTCGGCTCCGTTGACGATGGCAACCGCGAGCCTGTCTGCCTGCGCAGCGGCCGGGCCACTTGTTCGTGAGTGAAGGCCGCCGCGCCGATCCCGAAACCCCGTGCCTTTGCCGGCGATTGTTCCTGGCGACACCAACACTGGCGGCCGAACATGTCTGCATCGCAGCCGCGGAGAACCGCAGTGTGTGGAGGGCAGCTCATGCCAGCCGATCAAGAGCCCGAGCGCGGCAACGAGAGCGCAGCGCAAGCCATCGAGATGTTGAAGGCCGTGGTCGATGGCGCCACCTACGACGCGGTGGCCGCACGCTTCGGCGTCACGCGCACGGCGGTGGAACGCCGCATCAAGGCCGTCGCCGTCCGCCTGAGCAAGACGGTCGGCATCGAGGGTCTCAACACCGAGGGCGTGGCCTTCGTGCAGCGCTTGCGCCAGCACCGCGAATCGATCCTGGTGGCGCTGGCCGGCTTCGAGCCGCTGGCGCCGTTCGGCCCGCGCCAGCACCGGGTTGTCTCGAGCGAAGAGATCACGCAGGCTGCGCTGCGGATCAAGGCGCGCAGTGCGCGGCCCTGGCACGACCAGTCGCTGTTCTACATGCTGTTCGCGACCGGCGCGCGTCCCTTGGAAATCGCCCGGCTCGAGGTGCGCGACTACCTCGGGCCGGACGGCAGCGTGCGCCGCGTATCCGAACTGCGCGCCGAGGCCGCGATCACCGGCAAGTCGCGCCCGCTGTACTTCACCAGCACCCGGCTGGACGATGCACTTGCGGCCTACTTGCGCGAGCGCATCGAGCAGGGCCTGGGCATCGCGGAGAGCGGCGACTACCGAGCCTGGATCCGCGGAGCTGCCTGTTCCTGTCGCCGGCCGGACTCGGCTTCGCCATCAACCGTATGGCGAAGAAGGGCAGCGCCGCTACCTGTGCCGTCCGATCCTGGAGGCTTATCGCAAGCTTTTTCGCCATGCCGACCTGCGCGACGTGACGCCGCTGTCGGCGCGGCACACCGTCGCGGCCCGGTTGTACGAACGCGGCGCGGACGAAGAGCAGGTGGGCCTGCTGCTGGGCATCAACGGCCGCAGCGCGGTGCGCGAACTGTTCCCGAAGCATCGGCCGGCGATGTCGGACCTGGTGCGCGAACTGGTGTGACACGCCGGGGGCGCGACGACGGTGGACATCCAACGTTTCTCCATCCTGGGGCGCGTGTGGAACGCGGACGACGCGCAGCTGCAGCAGGCGCTGGCCCGCGTCCATGACACGCCGGAACGGCCACGTTGTCTGTGCGTGCCTGGCGGCGTGGAGATGTACGTGGCGCGCCACCGGCAGTTCCTGGTCAAGCGCATGCCGGACACGGGCAGCCACCATCACCCAAGCTGCCCGTCGTACGAACCTGAGGCGCGGGAGTCGGGGCTGGGCGAACTGATCGGCGAAGCGGTGCTCGAGACCGCCGTGGGCTGCGTTGACCTGCGCGTGGATTTTCCGTGGACACGCACCACCGGGCGTGGCGCCACCCGCGGCGAAAGCGACGCCGAGGCCGAAGTCGGCGTGGCCCGCCGCCGTATGAGCCTGCGGGCGCTGATGCACTTCCTGTTCGAGCGCGCCGGCTTCAACCGCTGGAGCCCGGCGATGGCGGGCAAGCGCAACCAGGGCGTGCTGCACAAGTACCTGCTGGAGGCCGCGGAGGATGTGTCGGTGAAGGGCGTTGCCTTGACAGAGCGGCTGTACGTGCCCGAACCCTTCAGCGAGGCGACCAAGGCCGATGCCGCACAGCGCCGCCGCGAGAAGCTGGTCGTGCTGCGGCCCCACGACGGCCACAGCCCGCTGGCATTGGTGCTGGGCGAGTTCAAGGGCAGCGACGCGGCGGTGGGCGGCTGCAGGGTCTGGGTCAAGCACATGCCCGATGCGCCGCTGCTGATTGCCGGCAAGACCTGGGCCCGGATCGAAAAGGTGTTCGCGCCGATGTTCGAAGCCAGGGACGCGGACACCGGCCACCGGGTGCGCCTGATGCTCGCAGCCCTGGTGCGGGCGCGGCGCGAGTACACCTACGAGATCGACGCCGCCAGCCTGATGATGACCACCGAACACTGGATCCCCATCGACGCCATCCACGAGCTGCCGCTGGTGCATGCCCTGGTGGAGCGGGGGCGGCGCTTTGCAAAGCCACTGCGCTACGACGCCGCGACGAGCGGCGCGTTTCCGAACGCGCTCTTGCTGGACATGGGGCCGAAGCCCGTGCCCCTGCACGTCGTCAGCGCCTTCATGGCGCCGAAGGCGCGCGTGGACAAGGAGCAGGCGATTTCGCGGGCTGGGGGAGCGGGATGGGTGTGGGCGACCGACCAGCCCATGCCGGCGCTGCCGGTCCCTACAGGACCTCAATCGGTTGCCAGGGCGTGAATGATCGGGCAGGCGCCGCTGCTGTCCACCGAGTCGCACGCGCGCATCAGCTTGGACAGTGCCTTGCGCATGGCTGTCAGATCGGCGAGCTTGCTCTCGATCAGGTGCAGCTTCCGAGCCGCCAGTTCGCGTGTTTCGCTGCAGGCGCCGGCTTCGTCAAGGTCAAGCAGACCGACGATCTCGTCCAGAGTGAAACCCAGCACCTGCGCACGCTTGATGAACCGCACGCGCTTCACCAGCTGGGGCGGGTAGTGACGCTGGCCGTTGGCCGGCCTGGGGGGTTCCGCCAGCAGCCCGCGCCGCTGGTAGTAGCGAATCGTCTCCACGTTCACACCGGCTTGGTCGGCCAGCCGCCCTATCGTCATCTCGGACACCATGCCGCACCCCTTGACTCCGTACCACGGTACGGACTCTAGACTGCCTGCAATGCAACAAGGTTCGAAGGGTGTTGATGCTTCGTTGAACGTCAAGGGTTCGCTCGTCGCCGGCGTGTTGGCTGCCATCGGCGCGTCGGTCTGCTGCGTCGGGCCGCTGGTGTTGTTGACGCTGGGCATCGGCGGGGCCTGGGTGTCCAGCCTGACGGCGCTGGAGCCGGTGCGCCCCTTCTTCATGGCCGTCACGCTGCTCTTCATCGGCCTGGCGTTCCGGCGGCTCTACTTGGTTCCGCAGGTTTGCGTGCAAGGCACGCCCTGTGCCGATCCGCGAACGGTCAGCCGGCAGCGTCTGATCTTCTGGCTTGTCACTGTCGCGATCGTCGCCCTCCTGGCGGTGCCGCTCGCTGCCCCCTTGTTCTACTGAAAGGACCGTCATGCGCAAAAGTTTCTCCGTCCTCGCGATGTTGATGCCCCTGGCCACCCTGGCCGCGACACCGCAGACCGCCGTCCTCGACGTGCAGAACATGACCTGCGCGGTGTGTCCGATCACCGTCAAGAAGTCACTGGTGCAGGTGCCTGGCGTGTCCGGCGCCAAGGTGGACTTCGACAAGAAGACCGTGACGGTGACGTTCGATGCGGACAAGGCCACGACGGCGGTGCTGGTCAAGGCGACCACCGACGCGGGTTTCCGTCCACGCCGCGGAAGTGATCGATGAGCGAGGTGCTGCTTGACTCCGACTTGACGTGCCCCGAATGCGGCCACGTCAAGCGCGAAACCATGCCGACGGACGCTTGTCAGTTCTTCTATGAGTGCGAGAACTGCAAAGCACTGCTTCGGCCGAAGGCTGGTGACTGCTGCGTCTTTTGCTCCTACGGATCGGAGAAGTGCCCGCCAGTCCAAATGCAGGCGCCTTGCTGTGGATGACGTTGCAGCGGCCTGACGGCTCTGCGCGGCGCGGTTCGCTGGAAAGGGGTATGGAGCCATGAGACGGGGTTGACGGGCCCGGCCTGCGCGAGAGCATGGAAGCGACAGATTCGCCAACCATGAGGAGCGCAGAGATGACGCAATCCATCGTCAGCCACCGCGGCAGCGACGCGGTGCCAGCCACCGTGCTTGGGCAAGGCCCGGCCCGCATTCCGACCGGCGGGAAGATCCGCGCCGGCACCAAGACGCTCAGCCGTACCGCCGCCGAGAACCCGCAGGCACGTGCCATCTACGAGCAGGGCGTTGCGGCGGGCCAATCGTTCGACCAGATCGAGCAAGCCCTGGTCACAGCCCTGCCGCGGATCAAGACGCCGCTGGTGCCGAAGAACGTGCCGTGGTTCACCGTGCGCGGGCAGGACTTCTCGAACCCGGAGATCGCGCAGCAGATCCTTCGTGCCTTCGGCGAAGACCGTGGCGACGGCCATCGGCTCTATCGCTTTCCGGTGGTGTTTCCGTCGGACCACTGGCAGGTGGTGATGCCGCACGAACTGGCGGCCTGGGGCGCGAGCGAAAAGCGCTACTGGTCGGAGTATTCCCCGGATGGGCGGGTGCGCCATTGCAAGACCCACGCACCGGTGCCCTTCGACGACAGCGGCAAGCGGGTCATCCGCGTCTTCGGCGGGCGCAAGACGGTGGCACGCGACGCCAACGGCGGCATCTGCGACCCCGAAGCCTGCCCCGAGTACCAGCAGCGGCAATGCAATCTCAGCGGGCGCTTCCTGTTCTTCATTCCCGGCATCCGGTCGATCAGCGCGTTCGAGTTGCACACGCGCAGCTTCTACGCGATGAACGCGGCGATCCAGAAGTTCGAGACCATCGGCTTCCTGCGTGGCGGGCGCATCTCGGGCTTCCTGGACAGCCAGCGCACCCCGTTCTACCTGAGCAAGAAGCTGGTCGAGGTGGCGCACATCGACGAACAGGGCCGGCCGGCCCGGGTGCCGCAGTGGATCATCGAACTCGAAGCGCCGGTGGACGTGACCGCGTTGTTGCGGGACCGCGATGACGACGAGGCCGCGCTCGTGCAAGCCCAGCTGGCGACGCAGATTCTCAGCGGGCCGACCGTGCTGGCGGCCGAGGGCGACAGGGTTGCCGCGCCGGGCGAACCGCAGGACAGCGCGGCACCAACCTCCGCGCACGCTGGACCACGGCCGCAGGCGCGCGACGGGCGCCCCTCACTGGAAGACCTGTTGTCTCGGGCACTGGCGTGCGGCATCGACCGGCAGCGTTACACCGCCTATGCCAACCTTCGATGGGGCCCGGCTGGAAGATCAACCCGCAGGGGCGGGCGCGGGCCTGGGATGAACTGGAGCGCTACCGCAACGACCCCGCGGGCTATCTCGACAAGATCGAAAGCGAATTGCAGGCCGTGGCCGCGGGGAGAACGGCATGATCCGCATCGCACACTGTTCTGATCTGCACTACGGGCCGAAGAATCTGGCCGAGGCCGACCGCTGCTTCGGCGCGGCGGTGGACCGAGCCATCGCGCTGGGCGCCCAGGTGGCGGTGCTGTCGGGCGACGCCACCGACCACGCCCTCGACCTGCACTCGCCGTCGGCGGAGCGTCTGGCCCGGCAGGTGCGGCGGCTGGCCGACCATTGCCCGGTGCTGATGCTGCAGGGCACGTTCTCGCACGAGCCACCCGGCACCTTGGGCCTGTTCCGGCTGCTGGGCGGGCGCTATCCGGTGCATGTGGCGGACCGCATCGCGCAGGTCGGCCTGATGGGTGATGGCCGGTGGGTGGTGTCGGACGGCTGGCGCTTCGACGAAGTGCCAGCGGGCGTGCAAGCCTTGTTCTCGTGCGTGCCCACCGTCAACAAGGCCATGGTCGCCGCCACCATGGGGGCGAGTGCGGCGGCCGAAGCCACCGGCGAGCAACTTGCGGCGCTGCTGGCCGGCTTCGCGCCAGGGCACCGCGCCGCTCGCAGGCAGGGCGTGCCGACCATCGGTGTGTCGCATGGCACCGTGTTCGGCTGCCTCAGCGAGCACGGCGTGCCGATGGCCGGCTTCGACCACGAATTCACCACCGGGGCGCTGTTCGCGTCCGAGGCACAGGCTTTCATGCTCGGGCACATCCACCGGCATCAGGCGTGGCAGCGCGTTGGAACGGCAGGGCACCAGTGCGTGGCCTACGCCGGGTCCATCGGGCGCTTTCACTACGGCGAGGAAGGTGAGAAGGGCTTCCTGATGTGGGAGGTCGATGCAGACGGGGCGCGCTTTGACCAGGTGCCTACGCCCGCGCGGCGGACGGTCGATATCGTGTTCGAAGGCAAGCCGGATATTGACGCACTGCGCACAGCCATTGCGCAGCAAGACATCGCCGGCGCGCATGTTCGTGTGCGGTGGACGGTGGCGGACGAGGACCGGCACGAAGTGGACCGTGCGCTGATCGAGCGCGAACTCGGGCGCGCCGCCGAGGTCAAGCTGGAGGGCCGCATCGTGCCCGTGGTGCGCACCCGTGCCGCCGGCATCTCGCGCGCGTCCAGTCTGGCCGACAAGGTGCGGCAGTGGGCACAGGTGACCGACGCGAAGCCAGGGCCGTTGCTGGCGTGCCTCGCGCGACTGGATTCGGAGACAGGAGAGGTGATCGCCGAGCGAATCTTGCGCGGAGCGATGCCGAATCGACTGGAAGGTGCGCTTCCAAGAGCCGTCGACACGGCGGTTGCGTGAGTGGTGGTCTATTCCGTTCTCCCTGCCGCGCTCAGTGGGCAACCTCCGGTGTTGCCATCTGAGTAGCTGGCGGGTCGCCTCTCTCTTGCTTGTCAGTCAATGGCCATCGCTCTCGCCATCGCCATCGCCGTCGCTCATCAGGTCCGTCCCGAACGGTCCAGACAACTGCTCCTCAAGCTCCGGAAACAGCAGCCCGATCGCCTCGTCGAAAGACGTGTCTCGTCGGTAGGCGGTCTCCCCGCTTTCCAGCGACCGCTTGACTTCTCGTGCGTAGTCGACGAGCCAGCGTCGATGCTTCTCGCTGACTGTCGGTCGGTACGTTTTGTATGCCCAGAGGTGAAGCACGGCGTACGCATGTTTGCCCACATGGCTGCCTGTGCGCAAGCCAGCCTCGATGACCTGAAAGGCTGACAGCTTGGGGTTGTAGCCAACAGGCTCACCAGCCTGGATCGACATCAGTACCGCAAGCACTCCGTGATACCCAAAGAACCGCGACTCGCGCAGTCCCTCGAAGCCTGGATGCCACGCTGTGTTCTCTTCCAGGTCATCGACGATTTCCAACAGCGCCTTTCGCTCTTCGTCTCCGTGATCACTCGCGAAGAAGCGCCTCGCTGCGACCCGGTAAGCGTCAACGCCAGCCTGCCAACGGCGCTCCTCATCCGCTCGGCTCGCTTCGATTCGAGCGTTCTCGATCTCCTTGCGTCGCGCTTCGTAGTCGAAGAAGTACGGTCTGTACGTATCGGCAGGGAATATGACCTCGTGCAGACCGACAGGCAGCGCCTCCCAGGTATCTCGCCACGAATGGTTATCCCTCAGACTCGGAAGCTGGCGGAAGCCACTGAAGGTAAGTGCTGAGCGAGCTATCGTGTCTTCTCGTGCCTGAGCATCGAGCACGAACAGGTTTCTTCTGTTGAAGAACGCCTCATCTGTCACGGCCGCGCGGCTGCTGTCGAATCTCGCGAACACCCAGATCACGAACGTCTTCTCCCGGCGATAGAAGGCATCGCGTGCAATGACATCCGACAGGAAGGTATAGGACAGCTGGATCTCGAAGACCAGCGGCACCTCTCGATAGGTGCACCTGACATCCGGCCTGCGCCATTCGCCCTTGACCACTTCGCTGAAGGTCGTCTTCTCGAGACGGACATCTTGAACCTGCGGGTCTTGCCGAAGC
Source organism: Methylibium sp. T29 (assembly GCF_000576205.1). Taxonomy (NCBI): domain Bacteria; kingdom Pseudomonadati; phylum Pseudomonadota; class Betaproteobacteria; order Burkholderiales; family Sphaerotilaceae; genus Methylibium; species Methylibium sp. T29. Next base: position 27,864 of record NZ_AZND01000004.1, read on the forward strand.
CAGCGGGCGATGTAGTCCTTCATCTCCCGATGTTGTTGGCCCTCTTGCTGCCCGCGGTAGACCAGAGCCTTGATCTGCTCTGGCGCCAGGCGGCGACCTTCGAACCACGGACATTCGTCAGCCTTACCGTCGTGAACGAACCACCGGTTCTGAGTGCCTGTGATGCGACGGGACAGGTACAGCGGGCACTTACAAATGGCGCAGCGGAAGCGCTCGGCGGCGCGACCCTTGCGTCTGTCCACCCGAGCCTGCATGGCCTCCCTTCGCAGCGCCGTGAACTCGACTTCTGGCAACGTCAGGAGTGCCTCGGCCGCAACCAGCTCGCTGGTGTGGCAGTCGATGGCCAGCCTGACCGTCTGCTGTAAACCAGATCCAGATGCGGAGCCGTACATCGCGTCATTGCGTCCGGGGTTGCCCGGCACTCCTCCCGTGAGCTACCATTCTCGTCGGCTGCGCCAGCCTGCCGTGCACCCGCGCTCTGCGGAAGGTAAACCAGGGCCTCTAAGTTTCGCCGCTTGGTACCTCGTGAACTGGGCGCGGCAAGGTGCACACCGCAATGCCCATTTCTTCCGAGGTATTGCATGAACTCTTCCGATCTCCAACGCTTCCCTGGTAGCCGCTGGGACGATATGTGCCTGCGACTCGAGCATCTTCTTGGCGACGTCCGAACTTCCCTGGGTCCTCAATGGCATGAGAAAGCAGAGGCCCTGTTCACAGAGGCCGACTTCGTAGTCGCAGATGCAGTTCTGCGATCGCCCAAGTCCCCCGACTGGTTCTTGATTCGGTATGCCCCCGCGGGCCACCGCTTGGATGGGGAGGGAGACGGTCTGGTCTGCGCCCCCTCATAGTCCGAAGTATTGGCTGTCTTGCTCGGCGCGTGTGAGAGCAACCGATGCATGCCCAGCCGTGTTGTGTACGTCGAAGACCAGCGCACCTTGCGACTCTATGTCGGCGAGGATCTTCTGGCCACGGCTGCGCCGCTCCTGGTAGAACATGTGCGCCCAGCACTTCGCCAACGGGCACAGAGCACTATCTGCGGACTCCGAAAGTCAGGCGATCCCCGCGCTGAGCTGTTCAAGCGGATTCGCAAGTGGCCGGGCATGTCAACCGTAGTTGAGGGTGAACACCAGGACCCGCACGAGATGCAGCAGTTCCGCGAGCGAATGGCTCACCACCCGATCCCTCGGGAGTGGCTCTTGTCGGCGCGTTTGTTGTGCATTGCCTGCGGCAAGACAGATCCCAGCACCGCTGAGACCCAGGCTGTGGCCGCTGCGGCCTTCGGTGCCCAGAGTTGGAACCACCTCGCTGCTCCACTCGGTGACCTGAGCGCCCGCCTCTTGTAACCCTGGTACCTGTGCAAGGACGACGTGGCATGCGCTTTCCACGCCGACGCGATTGATGACGTCGCTGACTTGCTGGCAAGTGCGCCGCGTGCATGGATCGCAGACTGGGCCGGCGTCGCTCTCGAAAGCAAGTACAGCTTCACCGCGCTCGATTACATGCCGACGTATACGCTCAGCGAGCACTTGCAGGGTTCAACGGCCGCGCGCATCGACGCTCGGCAGATCGCTGCCTATCCGGTGATCCGGGCGCAGAGTCCCGCGAGCGCCGCAGTTGAACGAGTGGGCGGCCTCACGACACGCCGGTCCGAGGATATCGCGGCGCTCTTTGGTATCGGGTTGCCGGTGGATGTCAAGGTCCGGATGCTCGATGAGCGTTCACAGGAGATATTGATCGTTCAGGACGGGCAATGGCGCTTCACGCGAACAGGTGACCCAATGGACAAGAGCACCTCGCTGTGGGTTCATCGCCTTGGCTACGACGGCAACAGCGTGTGGTCCGCAGCAGTTCCGACTTACAAGGGCTTGCTGCAGACGCACCGCGAAACTGGGTTTTACGTCTTCTGTGCCGACTACGACGGAGCTCATCCCGTCGCGGTCATCGATGGGTTGAGCCCATTGGCGGCCGCTCAGGTTCGGGCGAACCTGCCCGACACAACAGATGGCCGCATGGAGTTCCGAGAGGAGGACCGGCGCCCTCGCGACCTGGACGATTTCCGGAAGCTGCTCGAGCGAGCTCTGTCTAGGCGTTCGACGACCAGCTGATCGATCGCCTTGACCTGGCACGTACCTGCGAGAGACTTTCTCGACCAGCTTTCCAAGGTACACGCCATGCAACCACTGACCCTCACCCTCAAAGGCTTCCGCGGCATCCGCGACGGCCTGGGCCGCGACACGCTGACGCTGGACTTCGAGCGTCTCGCCGACGGGGCTCAGCTGATCGCCATCGCCGGTGCCAACGGCCGCGGCAAGACCACGGTGATGGATAACATGCACCCCTTATGTTGAGTTCGCGGTGTCAACAAGAGATCAAGTTACCGAAGTTACCGAGCTATTCATTGCTTCTGCAAGGTGGCAATCAACGGACACGACACGGTGCCACGGCTTGTGCAGCAGTCGCGCACGAGGGAGGCCAGTGCTGACTCGATGCGCCGCAGATCCTTCAGTTTCTTGCGCACGTCCGCCAGCTTGACCTCGGCAAGTTGGCGCGCTTCATCGCAATGCGTGCCGTCGTCCAACTGCAGCAGGCCTGCCACTTCGTCGAGGCTGAAGCCCAAGCGCTGTGCGGCCTTCACGAACTTCACGCGGGCGACGTCCTCGGCCTCATAGCGCCGGATGCTGCCATAGGGCCGGTCGGGCTCGGGCAGCAGGGCCCGGCGCTGGTAGAAGCGAACCGTCTCCACGTTGACCCCGGCCGCCTTGGCGACGGCCCCGATGGTCAGGCCGTTCTGTTCTCGTTCCATTCCGCTTGACTCCGTACATGAGTACGGAAATAAGCTTACGCCATCGTCTCCAGACTGGCCGAGGAAAAGCGAATGACCGAAACACAAGAAGGGCGCGGTGCCCTCTTCGCCGGAGGACTTGCCGCGATCCTGGCATCCACCTGCTGCCTAGGCCCGCTGGTGCTAGTGGCCTTGGGCTTCAGCGGCGCCTGGATCGGCAATCTGACGGTGCTGGAGCCCTATCGCCCGATCTTCATCGGCGCCGCGCTCGTTGCGATGTTCTTCGCTTGGCGACGCATCTATCGGCCGGCACAGGCCTGCAAGCCCGGCGAGGTCTGCGCCATCCCGCAAGTCCGGTCCACCTACAAGGCCATCTTCTGGATCGTCGGCGCGCTGGTGCTGATCGCGCTCGCCTTCCCCTATGTCCTTCCGCTGTTCTACTGACCAGGAGTTCTCCATGAAGCAGCTGTTCCTGACCACCATGCTCGCGATCGGCGTCGCCGCTGCGCAGGCGGCACCTCAAACCGTCACGCTCGACGTGCCCGGCATGACCTGCGCGGCCTGTCCGATCACCGTGAAGAAGGCGATCTCGAAGGTCGAGGGCGTGAACAAGGTCGACGTGAGCTACGAGAAGCGCCAGGCCGTCGTGACCTTCGACGATGCCAAGGCCACCGTGCAGAAGTTGACCCAGGCGACCGAGAACGCGGGCTACCCATCCACCGTCAAGCGCTGAACCGTTGCAGCGAAAGAGGGAACGCGCCATGAACGTCGTGACGCGCATTTCCGACAAGGCTGGCTCGCTGGGCAGCATCGTCTCGGCAATGGGCTGTGGCGCCTGCTTCCCGGCCCTGGCCAGCCTCGGCGCCGCGCTCGGGCTCGGCTTCCTGAGCCAGTTCGAGGCCTTGTTCGTCACCGTGCTGCTGCCGCTGTTCGCGGGGCTGGCGCTGCTGGCGAACGCGCTGGCTGGTTCAGCCATCGCCAGTGGCACCGCACCGTGCTCGGCATGATCGGACCTGTCATCGTGCTGATCGCCAGCTTCACGGTGGCCGAGAAGCTTCTCTACGTCGGCCTCGCGGCGATGGTCGGCGTTTCGATCTGGGACTTCGTCTCGCCGGCGAATCGGCGTTGCGGTCCAGCCGGCTGCGAAATTCCGGCCAAACACGCCTGAAGCCTTTGCACCAGCTTCTGTTGAAAGCGACCTTATGACCGAACTCGTGATCAGCGGCATGACCTGCGACTCGTGTGCGACGCATGTCCGTCAAGCCCTGGAGAAGGTCCCCGGCGTGCGCTCCGCGCAGGTTTCTTATCCCAAGGGAACGGCGAAGCTCACGCTTGCCCCAGAAACACCCGTGGCGGCCCTCATGTCGGCCGTGGCCGCGGCCGGCTATCGAGCCCGGGTTCCCGACTCTGCGTCCCAGCAGCCGCGCAACGGCCTGCTCGACAAGGCGCGCAGTTGGCTCGGCGGGGGCCAAAAGGCGCTCGGCGGCGGCGAAGCGATACACATCGCCGTCATCGGCAGCGGCGGTGCCGCGATGGCGGCGGCGCTGAAGGCGGCTGAGCGCGGTGCTCGCGTGACCCTCATCGAGCGCGGCACGATCGGCGGCACCTGCGTCAACGTTGGCTGCGTGCCATCGAAGATTATGATCCGCGCGGCACACGTGGCCCACATGCGGCGCGAGAGTCCCTTCGACGCCGGCATCGCCGCGAGTACGCCCGCGATCGACCGCAGCCGGCTGCTCGCGCAGCAGCAGGCCCGCGTCGACGAACTGCGGCGCGCGAAGTACGAGGGCATTCTGGAAAGCACGCCGGCGATCACCGTGTTGCGCGGCGAGGCGCGCTTCAAGGACGGCCGCCGTCTCGTCGTGAAACTTAGCGATGGCGGCGAACGCGAACTGGCGTTCGACCGCTGCCTGATCGCCACCGGCGCGCACCCTTCGATCCCGCCGATCGCCGGCCTGAAGGACACGCCGTTCTGGACGTCCACCGAAGCACTGGCCAGCGACGCCATCCCGCCCCGTCTTGCGTTTGTCGGCTCGTCGGTGGTGGCGCTGGAGCTCGCGCAGGCCTTTGCGCGGCTGGGCAGCAAGGTGACGGTGCTGGCGCGCCATACGCTGTTCTTTCGCGAGGACGCCGCGATCGGCGACGCCGTCACGGCGGCATTTCGTGCCGAGGGCATCGAGGTGCTCGAGCACACCCAGGCCAGCCAGGTTCGCCACGCCGATGGCGAATTCGTGCTCGCAACCGATCGCGGCGAACTGCGATCCGACCGGGTGCTCGTCGCCACCGGCCGCACGCCCAACACGCATGGCCTCGCGCTCGATGCGGCGGGCGTGGCCGTCGACGCGCAGGGCGCCATCGTCATCGACGCGGCGATGCGCACCAGTGCTGCGAACATCTACGCCGCCGGCGACTGCACCGACCAGCCGCAGTTCGTCTATGTGGCCGCTGCGGCCGGCACGCGCGCCGCGCTCAACATGATGGGCGGCGACGCTGCGCTCGACCTGAGTGCGATGCCGGCGGTGGTCTTCACGGATCCGCAGGTGGCCACCGTGGGAATGACAGAAACCGAAGCGCATGCGAAGGGCATCGAGACCGACAGCCGCACGCTGAGCCTGGAGAACGTGCCGCGCGCGCTCGCGAACTTCGACACCCGGGGCTTCATCAAGCTGGTGGCCGAGGCCGGCAGCGGGCGGTTGCTGGGCGTGCAGGCCGTCGCGCCCGAGGCCGGCGAGTTGATCCAGAGCGCCGCGCTCGCGCTGCGGGCGCGCATGACGGTGCACGACCTGGCCGATCAGCTGTTCCCGTACCTGACGATGGTGGAAGGGCTCAAGCTGTGCGCGCAGACCTTCACCAGGGACGTCAAGCAGCTCTCGTGCTGTGCCGGCTGAAGCGCCTGCATGAGTGCCGACTACTCCGTCGCGCAGGCGGCCGCCCGGGCGGGCGCCACGGTGCACCAGTTGCGCACCTACGTGGCGTGCGGGCTGGTCAAACCCTGCGCCAGAACCGCCACGGGACACCACCGATTTAACGATGATTGCGTGGCGCGACTGCGGCTGATCGTCGCCGCCACTGGCGCAGGCCTGCGCATCGCCGAGATCGGCAGCCTGATCCGGGCACTCGATTGCGGCGACCGTGGCGCCGTGGCACTGGCTCGTCGCACGCTGGCAGCTGTCATCGACGAGCGGCAGGCCGCTTTGATGAGCCTGGCGGGAGTGCTCTCGAGCACCTGTGGCCAGGTGGCTGCGAAGGCCGCCCTGTGACGCGTCCGCGCGACGCGACCCAGGATGAAACCGCCCGGGCTCCAGCCACCTCGCAGGGCGCTGGTTCTCTGCGGTGGCGGGGCCCGCGGCGCGATGGAGGTTGGCTTCTATCGGGCGATAACGGAACTGGGCCTCTCGTTCGAGATCGTCGTCGGCAGTTCGGTGGGTGCCTGAACGGGGCATGCATCGCCGCCGGCATGCCGCCGGATGAACTGGCTCGGTGGTGGCAGCGCGTGGGCCGCGCCGATGTCGTCGGATGGCATATTGGCAGGCGCTCTGGCGTGGCGGCGGGCCGCTGAGCCTCGACCCTCTGCGGCGACTGCTGCGCAAGACCTTGCCGGTGCTGGTCTTCGAAGACCTGAAGACTCCGCTGGTGGTGACAACCACGGATCTGCTGACCGGCACACCGGTGTACTGGCACGGCGCCGGAGACTTGCTCGAGCCCGTCGTCGCGAGCATGAGCCTGCCGGGTGTGTTCCCGCCAGTGACCATCGACGGGCGGCAGTTGGTTGATGGTGCGGTGGCCAGCAACGTACCGTTCGCGTCGGCGCTGGAGCGTGGCGCGCGGCGCGCGGGAGATGCTGATGATCCTGTGCACCTGTTGCCCGGCTGCACGACGGCCGCTGCGCTCACCGCTGGGGATCCTGCTGCGCAGCTTCTGGATCGCACTGGAGACGAAGTACGGCTGCGACCTGCAGCACCACCGGCGACAGGGCGTGGCCGTGCGGGTGGTCGAACCCCGCCTGGACATCGAGGTCGGGCTGCTCGACTTCGGACACGCCGATGCGTTGATGGATGCCGCCTACGAGCAAACCCTCGCGGCGTTCGAAAAGTCGGGTGACGAAGCGCGGTCCGCTGCGTGGCTGCAGGCCGAAACGACCCCATGGCGAGTCAGTTGACTTCGAGTCACCAGACGGCGCGTCAGCGCCTCGGCGCCTACCTGCTCGCAGCGCTGGCCGTTGTGAGCTGCCCTTGCCACTTGCCGATCTGGATCGCGGTGTTCTCCGGCACCTCTGCCGGCGCGGTCCTCGGCGAACACTGGGGACTTGCGGCCGTGGCACTGACCGGCCTGTTCGTTGCGTCCGCGGCCGGCGCGATGCGGATGTTCGGCCGCAAGGGGTGATCGTTGTGTGGGTGGCTGAACGGAAGGCTGTTCGTCGCCGCGGTGGCCTTGATGTGGAGACTGCCCGTGAGAGCCTGAGGCATCTGCTTCCTCGGGGCTCTCCATGCAACCTCTCGCACTCACGCTCAAGGGATTCCGCGGCATTCGTGACGGCCTGGGCCGCGAGGAGATCACGCTGGACCTCGAGCGTCTGACCCAGGACGCGCAACTGATCGCCATCGTCGGGGCGAACGGTAGCGGCAAGTCGACGATCATGGATTGCCTCGTGCCCTACATCGGACTGCCGAGCCGAGCCGGGCTGGCGGGGGCGGGCGGCTTCTCCTACTACGATCATGTGTACCTGCCCGAAAGCGTGAAGGACCTGACCTGGGCGCATGAGGGCCGCTGCTACCGATCGCAGATCGTCATCCGCCTCTGTGGTCGCCGCCGCACCGAGGCCTATCTGCACACGCTCGACGACGCCGGTGGCTGGCAGCCGGTGCGGCTCGACGACGGCATGGTGTCCGACGGCCGGGTCGAGACCTATACCCGCTGCGTCGAGGCCATCTGCGGGAGCGCCGAGACGTTCTTCACCTCCGTGTTCGCGGCGCAGGGCAAGCGCCAGCTCAGCACCTATCGCAACGCCGAGATCAAGTCGCTGCTGGCCGACCTGCTCGGGCAGGAAGAGATCCAGGCCCTGGGTCAGAAGGCCGCGGAAACGGTGCGCCTGTTGAAGGCGGGGCTGGCGACCATCCGCCAGGAGCTGATCGGGCTCGACGCTGAGGGGGTGCGCCTGGAGGCGACACGCCGGCAGCTTGACGGAGCGGGCGAGCGCGTGTCGGCGGCCGAGCGTGCCAAGACGGCGGCACACGCCGCATTGGAGGCAGCGCAGGCGTGGCATGCGCGCGTGGCGGTCGAGCGAGAGCAGGCGCGGGCGACCGAGGCTCGCCGCGCACAGCTCGCGGCCGAACGCCAGTCCACCCTCGACACAACCGCGCAGGCTCGCCGTGCTCTGCAGTCCCGGGATCAAGCCGAGCGGCAACGGCTGGAGCGGCTTGACCAGCGGATCGCCGGACGGCTGCAGCAGGAACGCTCGCGGCGTCAGGCCCTGACCCTGTCCCGCCAGCGTTGCCAGGCAGTGCTTGCCGAGGCCGGCGAGGTACAGCGTGCGGAGAGGCGCCTGCCGCTGGCGCAGCGCGTGCAGGCGCTGCGCAGCGCGCTGACCGAAGCCTGTCGCGAGCAGACCCACGAGCTGACGCGCTGCCGAGGGGCGGTGCGGCTTGCCGAACAGCGCGTGGCAGGCATCGAGCAAGAGGCGGGACGGGCCGCGCTGAAAGCCGAGGAACTCGCGCGCCGGTTCGGCTTGACCGGCGAGGTGCCCTGCGTCGGCACGGATCTGCAGGGCCGTTGCAAGCTGCTGGGTGACGCGCGCGAGGCGCTGGCGCTGATCCCGAACGCCCAGGCCCAGCTGGCCCGGCTGGCCGGCGAGAAGGCCGAGGCGCGGCAGGAACTCCTCGCCGCGCGTCAGCGCTGCGAAGCGCTTGCCGGCGCACCGCAGAATCTGGCACGGGCCGAACGTCGCGAAGCCGTCGCGCGCGAGCGGGTGAGTCGCCTGGCCGTGATGTGCTCGAAGGCGCCGGCGTGCGCACAGGCACAGATGACATTGGTCGAGATCGAACAGGAGTTGCAGGCGCTGGGGCCCGGGGTGGCCGCCGATGCGGCTGGCGAAACCGCCGACGAGCGCGCCGAGCGCCAGCAGATCGCCGCGGCACGCCAGGCGGTCGAGGAGCAACTGGAACAACAGGCGAGGCTGGCCACGGCAGCGCTGGCGCGCCTGGATCACGCGCTCGCGTCGCTGCCGTCCGCCTTCGACGAGCGACAGGTGACGCAGGCCTCTCAAGCGCTGGGTGCGGCTCGGGAAGCCTTGAGCGCCGCCGAGCAATCGATGCTGACGGCGGTACGCGAAGCGCAGACGATCGAAGAGGTGTCCAAACAAGTGGCCGCTCTGGCCGAGCGCTGCGAGCGCGTTCGCGCGCGCAGCGCCCGCGTCGAGGACGAGCTGGGTAACTGGAACCTCTTCGCGCGCTGCATGAGCAACGACGGCCTGATCGCACTGGCGATCGACGATGCGGGGCCCGCGCTCTCGGCGTTGGCGAACGACCTGCTGCTGGCCTGCTACGGACCGCGCTTCACGGTGTCGATCCACACCTTGCTGGAGACCGCCAAGGGCGATCAGAAGGAGGGCTTCGACATCGTCGTGCACGACGGCGACACCGGCGAAAGCAAGAGCGTCAGCCTGATGAGCGGGGGCGAGCGCACGTTCGTGGAGTCATGCCTGACCCGCGCGATCGCGTTGTACCTGGCGCGAAACACCGGCCGCCGCTACACGACGCTGTTCACCGACGAGGCGGACGGCGCGCTGGACTCCCAGCGCAAGCGCATGTTCATGGCGATGAAGCGCGAAGTGCTGCGCCTGGGCGGCTACGAGCGCGAGTTCTTCGTCTCGCAGACGCCGGAGCTGACGGCGATGGCCGATGCCGTGATCGACCTCGACGCGCTGAAGGCGCAAGGATGAAAGCGCAAGGGTCCGTGTCCGCGCCGTAGCGGCCGCGGCCCCAAGCCGGCAGCGCCGGCGACGATCATTGCGGCTCGGCTCGTGGCCTGTGCGGATCGGCCGGGGCATGGAGACCGATTCCCCACAGGTATGCCTGATCGAGGATGTGCTCGCACGCAGGCTTGCTCTTCGCGAGCTGCTCCAGGGCGCACAGCAGGTGATCCGCAACGCCGCGGTGCTCACTCGCGACGGCCAGACTGTAGAGCCGCAAAAGCCCTCGCGCGAGGCGACGGCCGGATCCAAGGTCGCTGTTCATTGCGGACCTCCAAGCGGGGCACCACCACCCCGAGTGCTGGCAGCGTAGAGCTTGCCCCTGTGTCAAAGTCAACCCCCGGCCGCAGCTCCTCCCGGGGAGCGCGACTGCGGCGGAGGTTCAGCGCTGCAGCGAAACCACTTGGGGCTTGTGGGCGCGGCGCACTTCGGCCAACTCCCGGTCCCGCCGTTCGAGCTGGAGCCGCGTCTCCTGCCAGGCTGCGAAGTAGTGGTCGACCAGTGCCGCGAGCTTGGTGAGCTGCTCGCGCAAGGCGGCATTGTCGCGGCGCAGGCGTGCAGCGCGCCCGGCGTTGTCGGGGTGCCGAAGGTGCTTCTGCTGGGCCGCGTGCAACGCCTGCACGACATCGGGGTGGTAGCGGTACAGCGCGTTGCGCGAGATGCCGGCCAGATCGCACAGGGCGGTGGCGGTCAGTGCCGGCGGCGATGCGCTGTCGCCTCGCTGTCGAACCATCGTCGTCAGCGCCTCGCGCAGGCGCTGGGCCGATGCGGTCTTGGTGGCGCCGCGCGCCTGCTTGGTCATGATCGCTCCTTCGCATCGCTGTCGATCGTGCGGATCAGCGACCTTGCCTCATCGAGTCGTGTGCGGACGAGACGCAGGGTCTGCCGCGGCAGGGCGGGCTCGTCCAGCAACCGCTCGCAGCGGTGGACTTGCTCGACCCAATAGGTCGATGCCGCTGCGACACCGCGAAGTTCTTGCAGCGCGCGCAGGTCGACGGCTCGCGGCGAGCGGGGTTCGGGCCGGCCGCGTTGCCGAGGCAGGCGCTGTGCTCCTCACGATAGACGCAGAAGCCCCAGTCGCAGATGCCGAGCACGAGTCCCGCGTCCACCAGCAGGCGCGCGTAGCTTGCGAGGTCTTCCTTCATGCGCTTGCCCCGAAAGCGCGGGCGATTGGCCACGATCTCCTCGCCGGCGCGGCCGCCCAGGCCGGGTGCCGCCAGCATGTGTTCCCAGGCGTTGATCGACTGCTGCAGGATCTCGGCGTCGATCTCCTGGTTGAGCCGATAGTCGGAGCCGGCGTAGCCATGGTCGGTCTCGGCCCGCTCGCGATGACCGAGCTGCTGCGCCAACGCGAACAGGCAGGTCCTGTCGCGCAGCGCCGCGAACCTGGCGAAGGTCTTGCGGCCCTGGTGCGTAGAGAGCCTCCATGGCCGATCCTCGTGTGCGAGGCCCAGCCAGGCGGCAAAGCGCTGCAGTTGGATGTTGATCCGTGCGATCGAAGGGATCTCGAGCAGTTCGGGGCGCACCTCGTGCCACTCGGTCGCGCCGTTGCCGTGCCAGCGACGCAGCCACAGCTCGTCGCGTCCGGCGACGGCGCGGTGCCCGGCAGACAACGCTTCGAGCACGGCCACCGCCTGAACCGCGGCAGGAGGCGCGACCCATTCATGCGCGCGCCCGTGGTAGCCCGATTGGCGCTTGAAGATCGCTCCGACAATCACGGTGACGGGCTCGCCTGCGCCGTCGGCGCAGCGACGCTGCACGCAGCCGGCCTTCAGATGCAGGATCTCACTGACGCGCGGGCCAACCAGGTAGGAGATGACGGCAAAGCACGAGGCGTAGAGCAAGTCGGTGCGCAGAACGAGTTCGCGGACAGATCGCACCGGGGATTGCGCATCGGCGAAGCCGGCACTGGCACTTTGAAGCGCACGTGTCGCGCGTCCGGTGTGCGCATGGCCCGCACCGCGACCGCCGGCCGCCGCCTGCCGATACGTCTGCCAGGCGCGCAGGACGACGGGTGCGTCGCGCGTGACGATGTCGATGGCCGACTGTACGAGCTTCACCGCGACGGTGTCCGGCGTGTAGGGCCAGGGGTGTCGCATCCCCTCGTGATAGCCGGCGGCCCGGCGCTGATCTTGTCCAGCGAAGGGGTCGAAGGACAGGCTGTCGTCGAGTTCGCCGCCAAAGCGATGAAAGTACGCAAACAGGTACAGGTGGCGCAGCACGGTTCCCGGCGCGCGCGGTGAAGGGTGACCGGCCAGGGGGCGGGTGCGCAGCCACTGCTGAAACTGCAGTAATGCCGGCGGGTCAAGTTGGGCGAAGCGGCTGAAGCCTCGCCGTCCATCCACTGCAGCAGGCAGCGCAAGGTGAAGAAGTACTGCGCCACCGTGCTCGGTCGCAGCGGTAGTCCGGTGAACATCGAGTGTGCTCGGATGAGTGCGATCAGTTGTCGGCTGGTCTCTCGCAGCACGGCGTAGCGCTCGTCGGTGAACCGCTGGCCGTCCTGCAGCTCGAAGTCCCAGCGCAGGCGCACAGGATGCCGTTCTTCCAACGCGTTCGCCGGCGCCAGTACCCAGACGTCGTCTTCCCACTTCGATTCAAGAAGGAACCATGTTCGATCGTCGGCGTGTTCGGCCGCAGGGTCGACGGGACGTTCGCTGGCTTGGTGCTGCAAAGCAGACATGGCAGCGCCCTCATCGCAGCTCGGGCAGCGGCGGGAGCTGCGGCAGCAGCGACTCGGCCGAAGCGATCTCGCGTGCGGCGAAGCGCGGCAGGATGTCTTCCTCGAGGATGCGCAGCTGAGGCGCGTAGAAGGCCTGCCAGCGCGCCGGATGCAGCGTCGCCGCCGCGGCGCGAAGGTGGTCATGTGCCTGGAGCAGCCGGGCCATGGTCAGCGGTTCCGGCGTGATCACGGCGTTCGGGCAGGTGAAGCAACCCATGAAGTTGGTACAGAGCTCGCCACCGCGGGTGCCCGGCGCGGCGCCGGCCAGCGGATCCTTGCAGTCGAAGCCGAACATCGACACCAGCTCGCCCGGCGGTAGCACGCTCGCCGCCGCCGCGGCTGCCTGCGGAGGCGGTGCGGTCGGCGAAGGAGTGAGGTGCTCGAGAAAGGCAGCCTGCAATGCGGCGATGCGCACGTGGTTGTGCCTTCGCACGACCGGCGCCTCGACGTAGCGAACGGTCGTCGCGATGTTGGCGTGGTTGGCCACCGCCCGCGTTCGAAGCAGATCGCCGCTGGCGCGGTAGAAGCTGCACAGGACGCTCGGCCGGATGCTCGCCAACGCGAACGCCGCCAGGCGGTGGCGGTCGCAGAATTGGGCGAGCAGGTGATGGACGGTGATGGTCGACATCGCGTTCACGGTGCGCAGCCCCTTGAAGATGAAGAGGCGGTCGCGCTGCGCCGGCGGCGCCAGCGGCCGCAGCCGCTCGTTCCAGGCGAGGATGTCCCTCACCAGTGCCGGCGGCTCGAACGCCGCGTCGCGTCCGAAGGTCCGCCGCTGCTGGCGCCCGGCGCGGGCCTTGAACCACACCAGCGCCTGGCGGTTCTCCAGTAGGGGAACGTCCTGCAGGCAGTCGCGCCCGAGTTCGGCGATGGGCTCGGGGTTGCCGGCCGCGTGGGTCAGGATGGCCAAGTAGTATGGCAGCAGCGAGACGGCACGCGGGTACAGGTACGGCTCGATCTGCTTGGCGCCGCCCCAGCGACGCACGGCGATCTGCAATTGATGGTTGCCGTGCTGTTCCAAGTCGAGCCTGCTGGGCATGATGCCGCCGAAGCGACGATCGACCTCGGCCAGAAGCCAACCCAAGGAGCCGGCCTTGCCGCCGTCGACGGCGCGCTGCGCAGCGGCCGATGCCCGCATCTCCCGCATGGCAGCGATGTCCGCTTCGCAGGCACGCAGGATGGCGCGAAGCTCGCGTGCTGTCAGCGTCGCGCGTGGGGGCGTGTCGCGACCCGCCCGGGGAAGGGCGCGAAGGGATGGTCAATGCGGTCGACCAAATCGGGACGGCAGCGTTCGAGCCAGCGCAGCAGCTGGCGCAAGGCACCGTAGGTGTTGGCACGCGTGGAGACGGCCCAGGGCGTGCCGTCCGCGCGTCGTTGCGCGTTGAGCCATTCGATGTAGCGCACGAGCATGCATCGGTCCAGGTCCGCGAGCGACCTGACGGCTCCAGACTCGGCCGCGAAGCGGTTGAAGATGAGCACCGATTCCCAGCATGACTTGATGCCGCGCGGCGACCGAGCTCCGCAATGGCACCAGAACGCCTGCGCCAGCGCAAGCCGCACGTCCTCCGGCAGGGACAGCGACGAGAAGTCGATGACCGTCCGGCGAACCAGGCGAGGAGCGTCAAAGCGAGCGGGCTGCGCGTCGCGCACCGACGCTGCCACGGGCTCTTGCGACAGCGCCCGACGGATGCTCTGGCGCGGCGACTTCATGACGGCCCTTCCTCTGACAGCAGCGTCTCAAGCACGTCCTTGAGGACGCACGGATCGACAGCGACGGCGCGAAGGTAGCGGTCGGTCGTCTCGATGTGCTCGTGGCCGAGCAGCACCTTCACCACGATCAACGGGTTGATCTTGGCACCTCGGCCGGCCAGGTGTTCGAGTCTCGCGAGCAGCATGCAAGCGAAGGTGGCTCGCAGCAGGTGCGTGGTGGCCTTGAATCCGCAGGCCACACCCGCCTGGCTCACGGCTCGTTGATAGGCGTTCTTGCCCGCGGGTGCACCGCGGGCGTTGACGAACAGGGCATTGTGCTCGGCGATCCGCCCCTTGCGTCGGGCGCGTGCCAGCCAGGCGAAGCGATGGCCGCTGACGTAGCCGTCGGTCTCGTCGAGCAGGCTGGCCGGCGCGATCACGTGGCCGGCCTTGCGGCCCTTGCGAACGACCTCGATCGCGTGATGCAGCGTGGCTGACGCAGGGCGGTGGCCTATGTCGCTGACGCCGAGGCGCAGCAGTTCGCTGATGCGTAGGCCCGTATACAGCTGCCAGCGGGCCATCAGGTCGTAGGGCGGTGCGAGCTCCGCGAGGAGTTCGCGCGCCTGCTCGGAGATCAACGGCCGCGGCAGCTCCTCGTACTGCCGAAGGACGAAGAGGCTGCGTTCATGGGTCGGAGCGTGACTGGCCCGCGTAGGCCGGTGATGCCGTGCGAGCCGGAAGTCGCGCGTCTTGTCCGCCAGCGGCGAGGCGTTTAACCATTGCGTCCGAACTGCCCACTCGTAGAACCGGAGTACGCCACGAACGCGATGATTGATGGTCGTCGTCCGGTACGGGCGGCCGGTGTGGGGGCTCGGCTGCGCCATCATGCGGTTCCGATAGGCCACGAGGTCGACGGCGTTGGCGCTCTCCCACGGGATGTCGTTCTGCTCTAGCGTCTCGAACCAGTCGTAGAGGATCTCGGCGTAGGTCCTCAGAGTGTCGTCGGTATGGGCGCGTTGGACCGAGTGTTCATGCAGGAAGGCGACTGCCGGTTCGATCAACTGCCAGTGCCTAGTGAACAGAAGCGGAAATCCGGCGGGGCGAGGTTCGCGCACGGCGACATCGGTCGCCCGCTCGGCAGCGGTGCGCGTTCGCTCGGTCACCTCATCGGGGGTCGGCAGCGAGGCCTTGCGGATGATCTGCACCATGGGGCGCGCCCTTGCGATTCAGAAGCTTGACGGCTTCCACGAAGGTCACATCCAGGAGGTGAATCGCCAAGTCGATGGCGCCGCCTCCGCCATGCCTCGCACGCGTGTCGTACCACTTGGGACCCGTGGTCACGATCTCGAAATCGCCGCGGCGAGTGCACAGGTGCCAGCGCTGGCTCTGGTCGTCCTTGACCGGCAGAAACGTCGGGTCAGCCTTGACGTGGGTGGCCAGCAGCGCGAGCGCGTCGCAGGCCGGCATTTGGCGAAGCTTGTCAACGTCGAGGCACTGAACGAACTGCGTAGTCGGCGCGCGACCATCTCCGCAACCTCCCGTGGCGTTGCTCAAAAAAAAAGGCGCGGGACGCGGCGGGGCTACTCGCCTCTGAGAGAGGCCCGGGCTACCCGGGCGTGAGATCACTGTAGGCCGGTTGGCCGCTCAGTCCAAGGGCGTTGACACTCGCGAATGCAACCTAACACCCCTACCTGACCATGCCTTCACGTGCGGCGGTGGCCGGGCCGGGTGGCTTCTCGTACTACGACCATGTGTGCCTGCCCGAGAGCGAGAAGGACCTGACCTGGGCCCATGAAGGCCGCAGTTACCGTTCGCAGGTGGTGGTGCGCCTCAACGGCCGGCGCAAGACCGAAGCCTTCCTGTTCGTGCTGGCCGAGCATGGCGCCTGGGTGCCGGTGGTGCTGGCCGATGGCACGGTGTCTGACGGCAAGGTCGACACCTACGCGCGCTGCGTGGAAGCTCTCTGCGGGCCGGCGGACACCTTCTTCACGTCGGTGTTCTCGGCCCAAGGGAAGCGCCAGCTCAGCACCTACCGCAATGCCGAGATCAAGAGCTTGCTGGCCGACCTGCTGGGCCAGGAGGAGATCCGCGTCATCGGGCAGAAGGCGGGCGAGACGGCCCGGCTGTTGAAGGCGGGGCTGGTCGCGATCCGGCACGAGTCATCTGGCCTGGATGCGGAACACAACCGGCTCGCGGCTGAGCGGCTTCGGCTGGACGGTGCGGCAGGGCGGGTCGAGCCTGCCGTGGCAGCGCTTCGGGCGGCGCAGTTGGCGTTGGAGGTGGGCCAGTCCCGGCACATCACCCTGGTGGCCGAGCGCGACCAGTCGAAGGCCACCGAGGCCCGCCGCGCGCAGTTGCACGCGGAGCGTCAGTTGCTGCTGGCCCGCGGCACCGAAGCCACCCAGGCGCTGCAGGGCCGCGAGCAAGGCGAACGGGGGCGGCTTCAAGGCCTGGAGCAGCGCATCGCGCAGCGGCGCGCGCAGGCGAATGCGCGGTGGCAGGCCTTGCAGCAGTCGCGGCGCCAATGTCTCGCGACGCTCGCGCTGTCGGGTGTGGTGGGGCGTGCCGTCACCCGGCAGCCATTGTCCTCACGCTTGCAGGCCCTGCGCAGCGGGCAGGTCGCGGTCTGCCGTCAGCAGGTGCAGCGGCTGGCGCAATGCCAGGCGGCCGAGAAGCTCGCCGAGCAGAAGCTGCAGGGAATTGACCGCGAAGCCGGCAAGGCCGCGCTGCGCGCCGAAGAACTGGCCCATCGATTCGGCTTGACGCGCGAAGTGCCCTGCGCCGGGACCGATCTGCAAGGGCAGTGCAAGTTGCTCGGCGACGCGCGCGAGGCACAGTCGCTGATCCCCAGCGCAAGCGCCCAGATTGCCGCGCTGGCGCGGGACAAGGCACAGGTCCAGGACGAACTGGTGGCGATCCGTCAACAGCGGGACGCATTGCAGGGCGCTCCACAAGCGTTGAGGCTTGCCGAACGGCGCGAAGAGGCCGCACGCGAGCGCGCATCCCGGCTCGCGCTGCTTGCCGCCAAGGCGGCCGAGATGGCACAGGCCGAGTCCACGCTGGCCCGCGTGAATCAGGAACTGGCCGCGTTGGACGTGACCGTGGCTGGTGCCGACAGCCCCGAAACGCCCGACGAACGCGCCGAACGCCAGCGCATCGCCGTGGCCGGGCTGGAACTGTCCGAGGAACGTAAGCGCCACGCCCAGCGGCTGCAGGAAGGGCTGGGCCGGATCGACGCGCTGCTGGCTGCGTTGCCCGCACCCTTTGATGAACGCCGCCTGTCGGCCGCCGCGCAGGCCGTGGCGGACGCGCGCCAGGCCGTGGCTGCTGCGGACCGGGCTCATCTGGCTGCGGCACGTGAGGCGCAGGCAATGGACGCGCTGACGCAGCAGATCCAGTCGCTGGCACAGCGGCGCGTGCAGGTCGATGCGCGCGTGGCGCATGTCGAAGCCGAACTTGGCGGCTGGAACCTGTTTGCGCGCTGCATGAGCAACGACGGCCTGATCGCGCTGGCCATCGACGACGCGGGCCCCACGCTGTCCGGCCTGGCCAACGACCTGCTGCTGGCCTGCTACGGGCCGCGCTTCACGGTGTCCATTCACACGTTGGTGGAGACGGGCAAGGGCGAGCAGCGCGAGGGCTTCGACATCGTCGTGCACGACGGCGAGTCGGGCGAAAGCAAGAGCGTGGGTCTGATGAGTGGCGGGGAACGGGTGTGGATCAACGAGTCCCTGACACGGGCGGTGGCGCTGTACCTGGCACAGCATTCTGGGCGCCGCTACACGACGCTGTTCTGCGACGAGGCAGACGGCGCGCTGGACCCTGAACGCAAACGCGCGTTCATGGCGATGAAGCGCGAGGTGCTGCGGCTCGGCGGCTACGACCGCGAGTTCTTCGTCTCGCAGACGTTGGAGTTGACCGCGATGGCGGATGCGGTGATCGACCTGGATGCGCTGCACACGAGTGCATCCGCTTCGCCGGCCGGCGCGGAAGCCTGAGCTGTCCGAAGTCAGCGGGGCCGAGCTGCCCGATGGACAGCCCGGCCCGCCAGAAGAGGCGCGGATGCCTCAGCGGAAGACTCGCGGCTCGATGGTCTCGCCGCGCATGAACGCCAGGTAGGCGCTGGCCTTGCCGACGTCGCGGAAGCGGGCCAGTTCGTCCCGTTGGTGCTCGACGCCCCACGGGTGACTATCGTCGCCGGTCGGTACCAGGCGCAGGTCCGGCACCTGGTAGCTGGGGTGCGTGTACAGCGCGACGCCAGATTGCCAGTCGATGATGCACAACAGGCAGGCCGTCAGGATGGCTCCGCCGCCGGCTTCGCCCGCCTCGATCAACAAGGGCACCTTGAGCCATCCGGTGGAGCGGCCGATGCGGCCGACGACATCGAACTCGTCGAACCAGGATTGGCCATTGCGGGTGTCGCCATAGACCAGGCGCGCTTGGCGGCGTGTCTTGCGGCAGGCCTCCAGGACCTTGATGACCTCAGGGTGGGTTCCGGGATCGAAGTAGGTGTCATGGGTCAGCGCGGACTGGCCCCAGGCGCGCGTGGCAGCCTGGTACTTGCGGTAGCCGGCCAGCGTGTCGGCGTCTTCGTCCGTGAAGGCCAGGTCGGGCTGCCGGAGTCTCCGCGCGATCTGGTCGGCATGTCCGCGCGCGTTGTCGAAACCGAGGCAACTGAAGCCACCGCCATCGGCGATGACGTAGAGCCGTTGCTCGCGATCGAGGGTCACCGATTCCATGGGGTGGCCTCGAAGGGTGTGTGCATGTGATTGCTCCAAAGAAGGCAGGGCGCCGGCCTTGCGGCGCGATGCCCTGCGGGACTGGGAGCCACCGGTCGGGTGGCGTGGTGTTTCAGCCTGGTGGCCTCACGAGATCGGGTCTTCGCCCTCGTAAATCGGCAGGCCGTCGATGCCGGCGGCGTCGCTGTCGAACTTCAGCCACACGATGCCGGCTTGTTCGGCCACGTCGAAGATCGTGGCGAGGTCGGGCTCGGTGGGCACGCTGTAGCGCGGCGCGCCAACGTAGACGAAGCCGCCGTACTCGTTGGGGTAGGCGTTGACCGACAGGTCATCGGCGGCCAGCTTCTGGCGCGAGCTGGCGGTCAGGTGGGTGATCGACAGCGCGGCCATCGGCTCGGCGTGCTGCAGCAGGTTCTTGGCCGTGGAGTTATCCAAGATGAACTCCTTCTCGTTGCGGTGGGGGACTCGGGGCGTGGCGGCTGGGTGCTGGACGGTTGAAGTCCATGCCGCAGTCGCGGCAGCGGTACCAGCGTAAGCGTCCCAGCGTGCCCAGCGGCACGCCGTGCCCGGGGCACGGGGGGCAGCGCGGTGCATGGGTGGCGGACATGGTGTTCCTTCGTGTTGACCGGACCACATGCCTCAGACCAGCCCGCGTTCGGCGAACGAAACGACGTGGTCGCCGGCGACGACGAAGTGGTCGAGGAAGCGGACGTCCACCAGGCTCAGCGCGGACTTGAGGGTCTGCGTCAGGAACTCGTCGGCGCGACTGGGCTCGGCGTTGCCGCTGGGGTGGTTGTGCGCCACGGCGACCGCCGCTGCGTTGCGGGCCAGCGCCGCCTTGACGAGCTCGCGCGGGTACACCGAGGTCTGCGTGAGGGTGCCACGGAACAACTGCTCCGTGCCGATCAAGGCATGATGCGCATCGAGGTACAGCGCCAGAAAGACTTCATGCTCCAGGCTGGCGCAGTACAGCCGCAGCCATTCACGCAGGGTCTGCGGCGAATTCATCACCGGGGCGCCACGCATGCGGGTCTGCAGGTCGCGCAGGATCAGTTCGCGTGCGGCGCTGAGCTTCTGGTCGAGCAGCGTCCGCTGCGCGATGACCGGTCCGTGGAACGGCTCGCCGTCGGCGACGTGCAGGTGTTCATCGGAAAGGTACCGACGGTCGTGTGCGAGCAACTCGCCGACCAGCTCGGACCTGGAAAGGGTGGACATGTCCACGGCGTTCTCCTTCATGAATGTGAAAGCGGGAACGCCGAACCCGAGAGGGGAACGAGGTTCCCGCTCGGGATGCATGGGCCGGATGACCCATGCTGATGACAAGGCAGGTGACGACTGCGACGCCGGCTGCGCCGGAAGGCACTTCGCTGGGAAGTGCACTGGGGAATGGTCAGTCTGCGACGCCCGCCCGGTGGCGGCAAGCCCTGGGCTTGCGGCGCCATGTCAAAGCGATGGTGTTGGGCTTGCGTTGCCGGTGGCGGCGCCGATCAAGCGCTTCAGGCGCAGGTCGCGCTGAAGAGCGACTCGGATGACATTGGAATCGCGCGTCAGAAATCTTTTGCAAGGCGCCGGTCCAACCGACGACAAATGTTTGCGGTTCGGCCAAGATGGCGCGCGACAACGGTTCGCACGCACCATGATCCGCCTCGGTCAACAGGTTCGACTCACCCGCCGCGAGGTCGAGCGCTTCACCAAGATCACCGGCATCGCGCCGGTGGGCATCCGCACGCTGGCGGAGCTGGACGCCTACATCGCCCGGTGCAAGGCGCACTACTGGGGGGTGTCGCGCGAGACGCAGTTCCTGCACTGGCTGATCGACAGCGAGTACGAGCGGTGCCGTGATGCGGCGTAACCCGCGATAAATGGCGGCAAGAGAGCCCAGGCCCCGCTGAGGTGAGGGCGCTGGGCTCGAATTGACGGCGGTTCAGGCGACGGCAGGACTTGCAGGCTGCTCGGGGAACCAGGCCCGGTAGGCCTCGGCGCCGCTGATCGCCGCGCCGTTCATCAGCGGCTCGATCGCCGTGCGGCTCAGGTCCAGCACCAGGTCGGCGTA
Source organism: Methylibium sp. T29 (assembly GCF_000576205.1). Classification (NCBI taxonomy): domain Bacteria; kingdom Pseudomonadati; phylum Pseudomonadota; class Betaproteobacteria; order Burkholderiales; family Sphaerotilaceae; genus Methylibium; species Methylibium sp. T29. Next base: position 48,813 of record NZ_AZND01000004.1, read on the forward strand.
GTCATCCGGCGCGGTGTGGATCGAGCTGTACAGATCGAGGTCGCACTCATCGAGATCGGCCTCGATCACGGCGATGGCGCCGAGCTCGTCGAAGGCGCCCTCGTCGATGACCGCTTCGGGCAATGTGGCACCGGCCAACGGCACAACCTGCGTCACGGCGTTGCTGATCGAACGGTAGGTGCCGCCCTGATCGTCGTACTCCGCCGATGCACTCAAGGTCGCGCGCAGCGACTGCAGCCAAGGGTGGCGCACAAACAGGCCCGCCAGGCAGGCGCCGGCCCAGCAGTGCTGGAGCGTGTCGAAGGCTCGTTCGGCCTCGCGGTAGGTGCGGTCGACGGCCAAGCCGGCTTCGGTGACGGTGATCGCCCCCAAGGCATCGACCCAGTAGTCGGGCACGTCGGTGTTCTCTGTGGTGTTCATGGGGTTCTCTTTCTGCGATGGTTGCCTTCCGAGAAGACCACCGCCTTTGGGTTGATGTGTTGCAGCAAGGGCCACCACCAGGGCGGCCGTTGGCAGACCTGGTGCCAGTCGCCCCGGCCGTCGTTGGCGCTGACGTGGACTTCGATGCAGCGGTCGCAGGCCAGCATTTCGCGCGTGAGGGCGTCGTCGCGAAGGCCGCTGTGGCAGGCCAGGATGTGCAGGTGCGACAAGTCGATGGCGTAGGGCACGCCCGACTCGAACAACTGCCGGTACTCGGGCCAGGTCGAGACCAGCCACGGGTCACCCGCGGAGGGGTACTGTCCTTCGACGCCGACGGCGCAGCCGAACAGGTCCGTGCAGCGGCGTGTGTGTGTTCGAGCATCTCGGCCATGCTGGCGTCGCGTCGCGCGCCGGCATGCGCGGTGTAGGCCGGCGCGGCAAGCCGCCGGCTGATGAGGGCCGCCTGCCGGAACCACTCACGGTGCGCCTGGTAGCCCGACAGGTCGGCCAGTTGGTGCTCGGGCAAGACCCGCACGTTGGCGTGCAGCCTGAAGCGCACCTGCGGAAACGCGACCATCAGTCCATCGACCATCGCCTCGGTCAGGACGCCGAAGTTCTGCGGAACGAGTTGGACGTGGTCGGTGCACAGCCTTCCGAACAGCGGCTCGACGACCGCACCCGCGAGATGCCGGGCGGCCTGGTCGTGGCGCAGCCCGGGCCAGCATGCGAGCGAGGCGTGCACAGTTGGGCGCGTCAAAACGTCGTCTCCTCGTAGTCGGAGTCGGTGAAGTAGGCCGTGTGCTCGATGCGCACCGTGCCGGCCTGGCAGTCGAAGATGACGCTGCCGGAGCCGCCGTCGCCGTTTTCCCAGCCGCCATGGACCACATCGATGACCTCGTCGGCGAAGTCGCGCAGGGCCTGTTCGATGCTGAGCTGTTGCTCGACGATGGTGGTCTGCCACTCACCGTTCTCGAAGACGCCGCGTTCGGCGAACATGGTGACGAGCGCCGCCATGTTGAACGGCGCTTCGGCCGGCATCTCGACCGACACGTCTTCGACGCCGCCCGAGTCGCCGCAGCCGACGTAGGTGGCGGTGGCCGTGACGGCGCCGGCCTGTACCAACGTCGCCAGCAGGATGCGCCGGTTGCGGCCGAGGACCGACGCTTCGTCGATCACGTAACGCGCCGGCTCGGTGGCGTCCGCGGAGTTGTTTGTCTTCTCTGGGGTCATGTTCTCTTCCTTCATGGAGGTCGAGGGGCACGACCGCACCCGTCGGGACAGCGTGCCCCTCGGGGTTGGTTGAACTGCAGTGCCGGCGGCGCTTCAGGCGGCTTCCGGCAGCGGGCTGAACAACTGCTCGAGCGGTGCGCCGTCGCCAACCTGCAACGCCGAGCAGGCCCTGGTCACGGGTGGCCGCACGGTGACGTCGGTGTCATCGACAGGCTGGACGCGGGCCACCACGGTGCCCCGGGGGCTTCGCACTTCCATCTCGCCGATGCCGCGCGTCCACGTGGCTTCCACCACGTAGTCGGCCTGCACCGGCAAGCGGTCGCGCACCAGCTGTACGCCGGCGTCGAACGAGTCGGTCGTGACGGCATCGGTGAGGTCGCCGTATTCGCGGTCGTAGAGGAAGACCTTGTAGCTGGCCTTCATCGCGGCGGGGGTTGATTCCGGCCCAGGGGACGACATTGCGGGATCGGCTCCGGGTTGGATGCCCAATCCGAAGGTGTCTTGCGCCAACTGGCGCAGCTCGTGCGCACTGGCGATCTGAGCGGGTGCCTCGAAGGCACGCGGTGTTTCATTGGCAGGGGCCATGGGACTGTTCCTTTCATGAGGGGTACGACCGGCCGGCGGCAGGTCGACGTGGAAGGGGCGGGATGGCCGAGCGCGTCACGCACCACCGCGGAGGTGGGCGTGAGCGTTCGACGCTCGAGGCATCACGGCGGGCGCCGCGTTGCCGGGCCAGGCGGGTGGTGCCTCGCGCTCTGGGTCAGGCCGCCGAGCGGGTGGCCTGGGCTTGTGGCGAGCGAGGCGGTGAAGCCTCGGTTTGCGCGGCGGCCGGCGCCGCGCCGGGTGGGCCCGCCTGCGGTGCGAAGGCCGATTGCGCCTGCGCGAATTCAGTCTCGCGCGTCAGGCGTCGCACCTGGCGCACCGCCGGTTCCTTGCCGGTCTCGGGCAGGCACTCGACGGCGATGTCACCGCCGCGGCGCAGCATGCGCACGGGCACAGCAAACAGCCCGTGGCAGAGCCAGCGGACGAACTGGCCGATCCGCTTGTCGCGGGCCTGGCGGGCCTTGTGGGCGCGCAGGGCTTCCTTGCAGCACAGCACCAGGGCCAGGTGCCTGCGCTTCATCTCGGCATCGGCTTCGAGCTGGGCCAGCACTTCGGTGGCCAGGGTCGCGTCGTGACGCACCCGGCGGTAGAAGCTGACCCAGGCGCGCTCTTCCTCGAACTCGACGCCGAAGCGCTTGGCACGAGGGCGGGACTTTTCAGGTTTCTCAGGGAACATGGTGTTGGCTCCTGTGAAAGAGGGAACACCCATCCCCGGCGGGAAGCGGTGGGCTCCCCGAGGGTTGCAAATCGGTTGCAAGGGCATGCGGTGCTGATAACCTGAGCAGCCCGCACATGGAGGCCCACACGATGCTTCGTGCAGGCAAGTCACTACGGTTCACCCCCGACGAAGTCGATGAGTTCCGATCACTCGGACTCGACTTCGAAGGGGTGCGAACGCAGGACGACGTCGAACAAGCGTTGGCCGCGTGGGCCGGTACGCTCGCCGATGAACGCCCTGATCTGCTGGACAAGATCGTCTCGGAGATGGCGAAGGTGAAGGGCGTGAAGCCCCCTGCGCGTTTGACCACGGTGGTCAGCGGCGCGCCTTCTGCCGGTTCTCCTCGGCAATCCTGATCCAGCGGTCGGCGATCTCGTCCAGATAGACCAGATCGTCGGGCTCGATCTCGCCTGACTTGCGCAGCCGGGCGATCACTTCCTTGACCACTTGCGGGTCATCCTTGGCGAGTTGAATCGCCAGGGCGGCTATGCGCTTGCGGTACAGGGTGGTCAGCATGACGCCCCTTCCACAGCGCGGTTCTCGACAGCCTCGAACGCTTGCGTGAACGCAAACGAAATGGGCTTCATCAGCGCGGCGACTTGCGGCGCTCGAAGGGTCAGCTCACGGGCGCGCCCGGAACCGCCCAGCAGCACCCCGACAGGCGCAGCACTCTCTTCACTGGGACAGCGAACATGGTGTTCTCCTTCATCGAATGAAAGGGAACACCCATCCCCGGCGGGGAACTTGGGGTTCCCCGTTCGGGATGCTCCGGCCGTGACCGGCGGAGCGGCTCTGTGGCACAAGGCCACGCTGTTCAGCCTGGGGGCTGAACGCAATCCACAGCCACGGGCGTGGCTGAACCGGATCGATGTCCGGGCTCTACAAGGCAGGTAACGACTGCGACGCCAGCGAACTGGACTTCAGGAGGCCGGAGCCTCTGGTGAAGGCTTTGCAGGCGCGATGCCCACGGATAGCCCTTGCAGTCTGGCACCCGAGGGGAGCAAGCTCAAGATCGCACCAGAGGTCGCCGCCATGCGCCACCCGAAAGCGCCCCACAGGCCGGGTGCTTCGCGATGGCGCAACACGCCCTGCGGCACTCCGGCGAAGTGCGTGGCGGCAGCATGGCCCACAGGCAGCGTGCCCCATGTCAGCCCCGACTCGATGATGAAGGTGAGCGTGCAATCATGATAATATCCGTCATCGATTTGGGAGCTGTGATGCGCGAAGTCAACGATGGGCGGGCAGTGCCGTCGGGCGTGGGCACGTTGGCCGGCACACCCGGCGAGATCGGCGAGCAGTTGCGGCACTCAGTCGCCGAGCGTGCCATTGCGCTGACGTTCGCCCATGAGAGCGAGCGCACCGTGCGCGCGATTGCCGATGCGCTGGGCAGCCTGGCACCGATGGTGGCGGGCCTGATCAAGCGGCGCCAGCGCGAGGCGCTGGACAAGATCGTCGACGCGCTGGTGCCGACCGTACCTATGCCGGCGCACATGATGGTGGAAGCGCGCATGACGGCGCACGCGCGCAGCGAAGTCCTGGCGTCAGGCGACTGGCTCACGGCGGCGCAGGTGGCCGAGCTGGCGGGCTTCAGCACCTCGAACCTCAGCGCGCAGCCGAACAAGTGGAAGAAGGAAGGGCAGATCTTTGCGATCCGCCACCAGGGCCTGGACTACTTTCCGGCCTACGGTCTGGACGCCGAGGCGGGCTACAGACCCCTGAAGCCGCTGGCGCCTGTCCTGGCGGTCTTCGGGGATGCCAAGGACGGCTGGGGTCTGGCGTACTGGTTCGCCTCGGCAAACAGCTTCCTCGGCGGCAAGCGGCCCCAGGACGTGCTGCTCAAGTCGCCCGACCGTGTGCTGGCGGCTGCCACCGACGAAATGGCCGAAGTCGCCCATGGCTGACCCGGCCGGCGCAGGCCGTCCGCGGCGCGCCGGCGCTTCCAAGTCGAAGGCCGCGTTGGCCGGCACCGTGCCAGACCCGCCTGCGGTCTTGCACATCACCACAGCGACTTGGAAGGCCGGTGTTGCCTTGCACCGCATTCACCTCGACGTGTACGCGGCAGAGGCGTTCAACCCGGGCGTCAAAGGCAACGCCAGGTTCAGCCCCGTCGTCAACGCCGCCGGAAAGCCGATCCCGACGCTCTACGGCGGCACCAGCTTCAACTGCGCGGCCATGGAAACTGTCTTCCACGATGTGCCGTTCGCGCCGGGACTGAAGACCTTCGCCAAGCACAAGCTCGAAGGTCAACTGCACTCGGTGCTGGCCGCCACGGCGGCATTGACGCTGGCCGACCTGCGCAACGTGCCGCTGCGCAAGCTGGGCGTCGAACGCAAGCAGTTGATCGACACCGAGAAGGACACCTACGGCCAGACCCGCAAGTGGTCTGCGGCGATCCATGCGCAACATGCGCACATCCAAGGCCTGTGCTGGACCTCGCGGCAGGACGACAGTGCGATGGCGGTGATGCTGTTTGGTGATCGCGTTGATGCAGGCACATTGACGCGGCGTGAGGTTTCGCGCGCCTTGCTCGATGACGGGCCTGCCTACATGGACCTGCTGACCTTGGCTGACATGATCGGCGTGCGCGTCGTTGCGGGAAGGGCCTGACTTCGCTGCACTGAATCGAGGAACGAAGGAATGGGGGACCAAGGATGAGCGGATCAACTGTCGCGACGTTCAATGCCGGTGCTTCGATGCTGGGTTACCTGTACCAGGTGCGCGTGGCATTGCTGTTGGCCATACGGCAGAGCCGGGTGATGGACTTCTTGGTCAGCATCGAAACGCTGGACGACGTGAGTTTCGAGGCAAACGGCGATCCCATCGCGGTGCTGCAGACCAAGCACTCGATCCACGGCACATCGGGTCTGAGCGACCTCAGCTCGGACCTCTGGAAGACGCTGAGAGTCTGGATGGTGGGACGCGCCAGCGGCGAGGTGCCTATCACGGCCGCGAAGTTCCTGATCTCGACGTCGATGGCTTCGGCCGGCACCGCCTGTTCGGCGTTAGGCCCGGCGGGCGAGGGCCGCGATGTTGAAGCCGCCTCCACTCGGCTCAAGCAGGCGGCCACGACCTCGACGAATGCCGACCTGAAGGACGCATTCGAGGCCTTCCTCGCGCTGGGTGAGGCCGAGCGCCAGCAGCTGTTGAGCAGCATCTACGTGGTGGCAGGCCAGCCCAATGCCGACGCCATCCAATCGCAGTTGCAGGCCGAGCTGTATCACGTGTCGCTCCACCACCAGGCGCTGTCGGTTCAGATGATCGAGGGCTGGTGGTTCAAGCGGGTGATTCACGAACTGGTGTATGGCGGTGTTGGTATTCCTCGTGCGGAGATCGATGCGCAGATATCGGAGGTTCAGGAGTCGCTGAAGCGCGATGCGCTGCCCATCGACGAGGAGATCGACGCCTTGATGGTGGCACTCGAACACTTGCCGGAGTTCGCCAGTCGACCGTTCTATCGCCAGGTCGAAATCGTCGGCGCTGGGCCGCGCCGCATTCGCAATGCGATCACCAGCTACCTTCAGGCGTTTCGCCAGCGTTCTGCGTGGATGCGCGACGACTTGTTGTTCGACGCCGATCTGCGGCAGTACGACCAGCGCCTGCTCACCGAGTGGGCGCTGCTGCGCGAACAGGTTTGCGACGAACTGGGCGAGGGGGCCGGCGAAGACGAGATGGCCAAGGGGGGCGGGCCATCCTCAAGTGGGCAGAGGATGCACCATTGCCCATCAAGTCCGGAGTCAACGTGCCCTGGGTGTGTCGAGGGTCGTTCCACATGCTTGCCGATGACCGGCGCCTGGGTTGGCATCCGGATTTCGAGGCCCGCATGCAAGCGATCTTCGATACGCCCACTGATGGGGCAACGCCATGACCGAGTGGCAGGACCGAACCATCGAGCAACGCAATCTGCTGAATCCGGCGTTCTGCGCCGTAGTGCTGTGGCATGTGGCCAAGGGGTACCAGACTGAAGCCGCAACAGTGACCGACGCGACGGCCGCGCTACCCCTTGAGCTGGCATTCGTAGGCGCCAGCTTCGTGCTGCGCGGACAGACGCGCCGACATCTGCCGGTCACCGTGCGCACTTCGCTTGCCACCTGGATCCAAGACCACCCGCTGGAACGCTCCGCAGTGGCCAAAGGTGTCGGGATCCTGCGTCCGTATGTGCGGGAGGCCCTGGTGTTCGGCGCAAAGCATGGTGCGCTGTCGATGGTGGGCCGTAGGGTGGCCAGCGAGCCGGGCGCCGCCAAGCGCATCAACGGCTATCTGAAGCAATCGAGCGCCGACGTCAGGGACTGCGCCGGGCAGGCCCTCTTTGTGGGGCGCTGGTTGCACAAGGGCGGAACACCCTCAACGGTGATGGCGATGTTGGGGGTGCAAGCATGATTCAGATCTTGGCCATCGTTGCCTACAGCCACGACGGGCGCTGCAGAACCATCCGGATGGAGCCGGGGCGCGTCAACATAATCTCGGGCGACTCGCGTACCGGCAAGTCCGCATTGCTGGGGGTGATCGACTACTGCTTCGGCGCCTCGGAATGCGATGTTCCCGAAGGCAAGGTTCGTCGGAACGTCTCCTGGTTCGGTCTTCTGCTTCAAACCGAGCGTGGGCAGGCCTTCGTCGCGCGGCAAGTGCCAGCCGGTGATGCCAAGGCCAGCGAGGCGGTGTACGTCAAGACCGACTTGGAACTTGCGACCCCCGCGCACGCGGAACTCCGCCAGACCACGAACAGGGAAGGGCTCAGATCGCTGCTCGCGTCCTGGGTCGGCATGTCGGACTATCTGCATGAGCCGCCGCCGGGTCAAACACGGGTGCCGCTGGCGGCAACCATCAGCCATGCGCTGACGTTCTGCCTGCAATCGCAGAACGAGATTGCCCAGCGCCGCCACCTGTTCCATGGCGCAAGCGACCGCTTTGTGGCCCAGGCGATCAAGGACACGCTGCCGTACTTCTTGGGCGCGGTGACTGATGACTACGTGGCCAAGCAACAGGAATTGAAGCGCGTCCGCACCGAAATGCGCCAGATCGAGCGCAGGCTGGCCGAGGCTTCGGCCATCCGAGGTGAGGGGGTGACACGCGCGGACACCTTGCTGGCCGAAGCGAAGGCGGCAGGCCTGACAACGCTTGGAGACGGGGCGCTATGGCAGCAGAAGGTGGAGACGCTACGCCTGCTGCAAAGCTCACCGGTACCCAGTGCACTCGCAGAAGGTGGGGACGACGCGGAGTTCCGTCGTCTGACGGACGAACGCAACGGACTGCTCGGCGAGCAGCGCAGTTTGGTTGCCACACTCGAACGAGCACGCGCCTTCGAAGGCAACTCGCGTGGGTTCTCCTCGGAGGCAAGGGAGCATGCGGCGCGGCTGAATGCGGTGTCGGTCTTCGAGCAGGGGGTGGACGGACATGCGTGCCCGCTGTGCCTGCAGGGCTTGCCGGCCGAATCGAGTGCGCCGTCGATTGGCGAGCTGCGTGCCGCCCAGGCGTACATCGGTGAGCGCAGTGGCGCCATGGACTCGGCCACCCCTCGCATCGAGTCCGCGATTCATGAGGTCGAGGGCAAGCTGGTCGAGCTTCGGCGCCGCATGGACGGCAACCGTGAGTTGCTGACCGCGGTCAAACGCTCAAGCCAACGTCTGCAACTGGCCGCCGACACCGAGGCGCGGCGGGCGATGGTGCTCGGCCGCATCAGCCTGTATGTCGAGAACATTCCGCAGATGCCGGATCTGACGGCGCAGCAACGCCGGCTTGACGAACTGAAACTGCAGGAGCAGCAGCTTGACCAGGCCGTCAGCGCCGACGTGATCCAACAGAAGCTGGAATCCTGCTTGTCGAACGTGAATCGCTACCTGTCCGACTACGCTCGGCGGATCGGGCTGGAGTATTCAGAGAGCCCGCTTCGACTCGACCCGCGGGCGCTGACCATCGTGGCCGACACGCCCGAGCGCCCCGTGCCCATGTCCGAAATCGGCAGCGGCGAAAACCACGTCGGCTATCACATCGTTGCACATCTCGCGTTGCACACGTGGTTTGCGAACCGACAGCGACCGGTTCCATCCTTCCTGTTGTTAGACCAGTTGTCGCAGGCTCATTTTTCGCCGGACGCGGCACCACGCGACGGCGTGACCCAGGAGAAGCTGGATTCGGATCGGAAGGCCGTGAAGGCACTCTTTGGGCTCATCTTCGACGTGGTCGAAAGCCTGCAGGGGCGCTTTCAGGTTCTCATCACGGATCACCCGGACTTCAGCGACGATGCTCGCTTCCAAGCCGCATTACGCGAACGGTGGCGCGATGGGTTGAAGTTTGTGCCGGAGGACTGGCCGAGGGGCGACAGCGTCGTTTGATCGTCGCTGGAGCGGAATGGGCGTGGGGGCAGGCTGGGAATCGTTCCCGCCTCCGACGCACTTGAAAGCATGGCCGCGGATGAGATTCTGAACGCACGGTCCCGCATGGAGCGGGCCCACTCACCGCGTTCAGGAGCCCTTGATGAAATTCTCCAAAGCTGAAATCGAAGCCGTTATCGCGGCGTCCCCGCGCACGACGGTGCCCCTCAACAAACTGGTGCTGTCCGAAGAGCGCCAGGTGCGCCCGCAAGGCAGCACGCCCAAGCTGAGCATTGCGGAACTCGCTGCCTCGATCAAGGACAGCGGCGTGCTGCAGAACCTGATCGTCGTGAAGGGTGCACGCGGCATGTACGAGGTCTGCGCCGGCGGGCGCAGACTCGAAGCGCTGGCAGCGCTGGCGCAGGCCGATGACATCCCCGAGAACTACCCGGTGCCGGTGCTGATCGTGCCCGCAGACAAGGCGCTCATCGCCAGCCTCGCGGAGAACGTGTTTCACATCCCCATGCATCCGGCCGACGAATACGTCGCCTTCGCCAAGCTGATCGATGCGGGCAAGTCGGTCGAGGACGTGGCCGCGGCGTTCGGCGTCACGCCGCTGGTGGTGAAGCGCCGCATGAAGCTGGCTGCGGTGTCGCCGCGCCTGATGGCACAGTTTCGCGAGGGGCAGATCGGCTTGGATTGCCTGATGGTGCTGGCCTCGTGCGACGACCATGCGCGGCAGGAGCAGGTGTGGACCGGCATGCCGACATGGAACCGCCGTCCCGACTACCTGCGCCAGTTGCTGACGCAGGGCGAAATCGAATCCGACACCGATCCGGTTGCGCGCTATGTCACGCTCAAGGCCTACGAGAAGGCGGGCGGCGAGCTACGGCGCGACCTGTTCAGCGACGACGACAAGAAGGCCTACCTGCTCGACGCCGCCCTGCTGGACTCACTGGCGACCGACAAGCTGCGCAAGAAGGCCAGACAGGTCGCCGCCGAGGGCTGGAAGTGGGTCGACGTCCGGGCGCGCTATGTCTTCGAGGAGTTCGTCAAGTTCGGTGAGCTGCGCAAGACGCGGCGCACACCGGACGACGAAGAAGCGGGCGCCATGGCGGGCTTGCGGAGCCAACTCGACACCTTGCAGGCACGGATGGACGCGTTGCAGGAGCACGAGGGCGACGATGAGAACGATGACCGAGAGTTCCTCAAGCTCGAAGCCGAGGCCGAGGTGCTGGAGGCACAACTGAAGACCTTGCAAGATGCCCTGTGCGTCTGGCCACCCGAACTCATGGCCCAGGCCGGCTGCGTGGTCTTCGTGGGCAGCAGGGGCACGGCCGAGGTCAAGTACGGCTTGGTTCGGCCGGACGACCGCAGCGGCATGGCCGACGCCGCGCGGCAGGCCAGCGAAGCGGAGGGCGCGGGTGAATCCGTGGTGTCCATGCCCTCGGGCAAGACCAGACCCGTGCATTCCGAGAAGCTGACCAGGCGCCTGACGGCCCATCGCGTGGCGGCCGTGCAGGCCGAGTTGACGGCCCGCCCTGACGTGGCGCTGGCGGCACTCACGGCACAACTGGCGCAGCTGATCTTCCGTGACGATGCCCGCGGCTACCAGCGGCCGGAGACGGTCTTCGCCATCACGGCGGCAGACAGTCAGTCCGATCTGCAGGCGGCGGCCGAAGACATGCAGGGCAGCGCAGGCTGGGCCAGGGTTCAGGCCGAGCGCACGTCGTGGGCCGCTCGCCTGCCGCAGGAGATGGACCAGGTGTTCCCATGGCTGCTGACGCAGGAGCAGGCGACGGTGATTCAACTGCTGACCTTCACGGTCGCGGTGACCGTGACGGGCATTTACGGCACCGAGCCTGAGAGGCAGCGCACGGACGCGCTGGCCGCGGCCTTGGGGCTGGACATGAACAAGTGGTGGGCGGCAACCAGCGCTTCGTACTTCAGCCACGTGTCGAAGGCGCGCATTCTCGACGTGGTGACGGAAGCGGTGGATGTCAACGCGGCCAGCCCTTGGCCGCGCTGAAGAAGGCCGACGCCGCGAGCGGCGCGGAACAGACCGTGGCGGCAACGGGCTGGCTGCCCGCATGCCTGCGCACGCGGCGGGCGGTGGAGACGTCGACCGAGGAAGCGCTTGACGATGCGCCGGAGCACGCCGCGTCCGAAGCCTTGGATGCGTAGCAGAGCGACTGCGACGACCGACATCCAGCCGCGCGCGGTACGGCCACACCGTGCGCTGTTCGGCGTCAAGGAGATCAGTCCTACGGAACGGGAGATTCTTCGTCACCGGGTGACCTTGCCGTAGGCGCGCCTCGCTTCGTTGCCGGCTGCCCACGCAGTTTCGGAAGGACGGCACCTAAATACGCCCCCGAGGCTCTGATGCGGGCGTGTCCGGCGAGGGCCGACACGGTGCGTCGAGCCGCAATGTCTACTTCCGGGTCTACAGGCCCGCCGCCACGCACCGGGGGCAGGGCGCCAGTGAGGCCCGTGTAGGTGTCCATCAGCACTTCATGGCGCAGGCCGTGTCCCGTGGCACCCCGCTCGCGCAGCGTGATGCCGAACTTTTCCATCACGTAGTCGAACCGGCGCAGGTTCCTTTTGAGGTCGCGCGTCGGATCGCCCATGTGGGCGTCCCGGCTGCTGGCCTGGTCTTGCGCGAACGCGACCGCCGCCACCCGTGCGGGGCTGTCCAGCGGGAGCCAGCGCACGCGCCCGCCTTTGCCCTTGACACGCACATACCGATCCGCCGCCGTGTCGTCTGGCGGCAAGCCGGTTTCGGCAAACGGCACGACGTGCTCGAATGGCCGGAACTGGATCGCCTCCTTGCGCCGCAGCCCGAAGGCCCGGATGAGCCGCAGGCTTGCGCCGACATGGCAATCGAAGGCGCACACATCGTTGATCAAGGCGTCGATGTCGATCCCCTGGGCCGACCAGCTCTTGTCGCGCTGGGCGTACTCGTGGCGCTGGTACTCGTCCACCACCAGGCCGTAATAGGCGGGGCTGCGCACGAAGCCGTGTTTGCCCATCCACATGCCCAGCCCGCGCAGGAAGCTCAGGTAGGTCTGGATGGTGGCCGGCGCCAGGTGATCCTGCTTCCAAACCTGCGCCATGGCGCGGATGTGCTTCTGCCCCAGGTTGCGCGGGTCGGGCATGGTCTTGAAGCCGGCCTTGAGCCGCAGGTCGCGGAAGAAGCGCCGCAGGAAGTGCGCGCGTTCGTGCCGCGTCTTGTGCGACACCGTCTTCTCCAGCGAGGTGTGCAGCGTGTTGAAGAGTTCGATCAGCACTTCGAGCACCTTCTCCGGCGATGCCTTGCCAGGTGTGTAGCGCGCCAAAATTTCCTTCGGCGACTTGCCCGCCCAACTCTGGCGGCGCGTGGGCTGGTACTGGGTGGACCGTCCCGGACTCGAAGGCTCCTGACGTCGGCGGCGGGATGTCGATGGTTGGGCTTCACGGTGATCGAGGGCGGGCATGGAAGGGCTCCAGGCTGAGACCCGCCGCCCGAACGGCGGGTTGGTTGGCAGCGACGTGGAATCCGAAGCGGTCGATCGGCAGGGCGGATTCCGTCGCCCCGGCCGGTGTGTGATCAAAGAATTCGGCGCCGCACGCGACCACGGCGTTGCGGCACCTACCCAGGCGGTTTGCCAACCGCTGCACACGCAGCGGCCAGCTCGGTCGGTCTTAAGAATGAAACGGGGTTGATCCGTCCCACCTGTGCATTTCTGCAACCGTGGGGTTGGTGATGCCCGCCGGCCTCATGGGCATGGCGGTCGGCATCGGCGGCAAGGTCAGGCCTTGCACGCGCGTGGTGGATCAGTTCTGGATTCGTAGCGCCATCGACTCGCATGGGTCCGCCCCTGACCGAATGTCCAGGCGGTGCCGAGTCTGTGAGCGGGGGCGCGCGTGGAGCCCAACAGGGCAAACACGACCGCGCGCTGCGTGGAACGCGTGCTCAAGCGATGGCGGGAACAGCGGTGCGGCATCGGGTGCCGACCAGGGTGTCGAAGGCGGTGGCGCGTTTCAGGAACGCCCGGCGGTGAACGCCGGCAGGGCCACGGGCACATGCACTACGAAAGGGGACCTCGGGGCCGGCGCCTCGAAGGGCGATGGCTGTCCCGGCTCGAAGGCCGGGGCTTGAAGGCAGGTAACGACTGCGACGCCTTGTGCTCCATGCGGAGCGGAGCCGGGATGGCTCTCGGGAGAACGTAGTTGACGACGGGCGCGGATGAGGGTCAAGGGCGGGCCGCCGCAAGCGCCGGGGTTTGGCAGCACTTGCGGGTGGCGCTTGAGGGGCCGGGACGCAGCCGTGAGCCGGGTTTATTGTCCCGAAGGGCTCGGGAGTGAGGCTGTGCGCGGGGTTGACAGCAGGAACTGCTGCCTCTGGCCCCGACCGGGACTTCGCATGCCTTGCCTTGGGTGCCCGCCGGTTCCGCCGGTCGTGGCCTGCCCACGGCAGCGTGCTCTTGACAGGGCAGTTTCGGGTGCGACCGTGGTTCGACACGCGGGCTGCCCCGACTCGCTTGGCCGAGCGATCTCGCCCTGCCGAGACTGCACCAGAGTCTGGTCGATCTCAGGCCGGACCTGATCGCGAAAGGCCAGGTTTTGAAGGGGCGTTCCGCGTGGATCGATCACTTCGAGCAGTCGAAGCTGGTCGCCTTGCAACCTTGCCTTGGAGCCATCCCATGGAACTGGTCGTTCGAGCGGTGGATGTCGGATTCGGCAACACCAAGTACGTCACCGGCGTCGGTGGCGGGAAGGTTGGCGACATCCGCTGCGCCAGCTTCCCGTCCCGCGCCTACCCCAGCCCCCGCGATCCGGCGAAGACGCTGGGCGCCGATGGGCGCAAGACCGTCGCCATCCCGATCAACGGCCTGTTCTACGAGGTCGGTCCGGATGTGATGCTGGCGGCCGATGCCTTTCGGGCGACGCAGATCCACGGCGACTACACCGACACGCCGCAATACCTGGCGCTCGCCCGCGGTGCTCTGCGCATGATGAAGGTCGAGACCATCGACCTGCTGGTTGTCGGCTTGCCGGTCGCGGTGTTCGCGGCGAAGAAGGCAGCGCTGGAGAAACTGATGTCCGGCCGGCACGACGTAGGCGGCGGGAAGGTGGTGACGGTGCGCAAGGCCTTGGCAATGGCCCAGCCGAACGGCGCGTTGATCGACTACGCCACGCAGAACGACAAGGTTGAAGCCATGGAGCGCGAGCAAAGCCTGGTGATCGATCCGGGCTCGCGCACGTTCGACTGGCTGGTGGCGCGCGGCATGAAGTTGTCGCACAAGCAGAGCCACTCGGTCGACCGCGGCGTGTCGAACATCCTGCAACTGATCGCCGACGACGTGAGCCAGGAGATCGGCAAGCCGTACACCAACCTGGACAACATCGACCTGGCCCTGCGCACCGGCAAGGGCCTGACGGTCTATCAGCGGACCTACAACGTGGCGCGCATGAAGCCGATGGTGGAGATCATCGCGACGGAGGCCGTGGCCGCCATGGTGCATCGCATCGGCGAGTCCTACAACGTCCAGCACGTGATCCTGGTCGGCGGCGGCGCATTTCTCTTCAAGAAGGCGGTGAAGGAAGCCTTCGCGACGCACCAGATCCTGGAGGTCAAGGATCCGATGTTCGCCAACGTCAGGGGCTATCAGATCGCCGGTACGAACTACGCCTACACCGCACTGCAGGCAACTGGCAGGACGCTGCGATCGATGCAGACCGAAGGGGGCGACTCATGACCCACGCCACAACGATGAAGGAAGAGCCCGTGCGCCTGCTGTTCGAGATGACGCGCGAGGACAACCCGCGCCTCTACGACGACCTGATCCGCTTCAACAAGGGCACCAAGCGGGTGAACCGGCTGCGGTTTCTGGCGCACGAGGGGCTGATCGCGCAGCACTGGATGGCGGCGCAGGGTGTCGCGGCAATGGGCCCGCTGATAAACCCGGCGAGCGAGCCGAGCGTCAGCTCGTCGGTCGCCCGTCACACCAACCAGGTCTTCGAGGCGCCGCCGGTCGGGGAGGGGTAGATGAAGAAGCATGCCAACCGACCTCTTGATGCGGTCAGCGCGTCCGAACTGGCGGAGATGGGGGTGTGCGAGCGAAGAGTGTTGCTGGCACATCGCCACGGCACGCGGCGGACGTCGGCGCAACGACGGGCAATGCGGCGAGGCCTGCGTGCGCACGAACGGTTTCATCGCGACGGGCTTGCTGCAAAAGAGGGAGCGAGTCGCCGGCGCCGCCCCACGTTTGCTTCGTTCGGCCGGTGGTTCGTGGGGCTCTGCACGCGCATTGCACTCGCTGTGCTGTGCGGGCTTGTTGGTCGCAGACATCGGGCCCGAGAGCCAGGAGAAGGCGGATGACGACCAACTGGCCTGCTTGGGCGCTGCTGACGCTCGCCCTGGCACTCGGGATGATCGTGGCCTTGCGGCGTCGACGCGCGGAGCTAGCTGATTGCATGGAGAGGGCCAGTCGCCCTTCGGACTTGAAGGATGCGGAACTGATCTACCTGGAGAAGCGGTTCGATGTGTCGGAGCCGGTGCGGCTCTCGACCAGGCTCGATCGCGCGTATCGGATGCCGTCGGGTCCGGTCGTGCTCTTGGAGCTTAAGACCCGTAGCGTCAATCGTGTGTTCCCGTCGGATGTGATTCAGTTGTCTGCGCAGAGGCTGGCGCTCGAGCGCAATACCCGGCACTTCGTCGCACACCACGGCTATGTGGTCACCCAGACGCCGGACGGCGCGCGCGAGGAACATCGCGTTCGGCTGGTCTCTGGAGAAGCCGTGGTCGCGTTGGTCAGGCGACGTGAGGCCATTCTGGCTGGACGGATCAATCCTCGACCCGCAGCTTCGGTCGGGGTGTGCAGCACCTGCGGCTATCGATCCATCTGCCGCATCGCCAGGCAGGTAAATCGTCTCGCAATGGCCAATCGCGAAACGCTACGTCCTTTGGCGTCTCTCTTCCTGGGTCATTCGACGCATTCACGTGAGCATCCGGGTCCGTACGCCGGGCTTCAACCCTCGCCAGCCATGAATCACGAATTGATAGGACAGCTTCGGATCGCAGGCGGAAAGCGCCAAGACTAAAGCGCTGCTGCAGAAATCGACCCTTGTCTATGCCAATCTTTGGGTGGTTAGCCGTGGCGCTGCTCATGTTGCAGAGGAACATCCATGCCCCATGTTCGACGCGATATGGGAGAGACGTTGAACGCGCGTCAGCGTGTGCTCGAAGAGGTTGTTTTTCGCGGCCAGTTTCCGCGGGGTTGAAGGCGCGCTTTCCGATGTTTTCATGAGTGCACTGGATCGGGAAATGTTGTCCCCGACAGCATGAGAGGACATTAGAAATGGCTGGCGGAATAGAAAAGCTCACGGCGCTCAAGGTTGCCCGACTCTCGAAGCCGGGTCGCTACGCCGACGGCAAGGGCCTGTACCTTCAGATCACGAAGGCCTTGGTGAAAAGCTGGATCTTCCGGTACGAGCGAGACGGCAAGGAGCGCTACATGGGCTTGGGTGCCACGCATACCGTGAGCCTCGCCGAGGCGCGGGAGCAGGCGAGAGACGCACGGGTCTGTTTGGCCGGAGGCAAGGACCCGCTCGAGGTGCGCAATGCGCTCGTTGTCGCCAACAAGGTCGAACAACTGAGCAATCTCGACTTCGACCGCTGCGCGGCGGACTACATCAAGAGCCACAAGGAAGCGTGGAAGAACGAGAAGCATCAGAAGCAGTGGGAGACCTCGCTGAGCACGTATGTCTCGCCGCACATCGGGAAGCTCCACGTTCGGCGCATTGACACCCCCTTGGTCCTGAAGGTGCTGCAGCCGATCTGGAAAACGAAGACGGAGACCGCATCGCGGATCCGCGAACGGATGGAGCGCGTCTTGTCTTGGGCTGCCAAACAGGGCTATCGCGAAGGCGAGAACCCGGCTCGGTGGCATGGTCACTTGGAAGAACTGCTGCCGAAGCCGGCGAAGCTCAAGAAGGTGAGGCATCACCCGGCCTTGCCGTATCGGGAAACCGGTGCATTTTTCGACGGATTGCGGTTGCAGAAGGGCATCGGGGCCCGAGCCCTGGAACTTACTGTCCTCACCGCCTGCCGGACCGGTGAAGTGCTTGGAGCGCAGTGGACCGAGATCGACTTCAAAGCGCGTGTCTGGGTCGTTCCCCCAGAACGGATGAAGAACGGCAAGGAACATCGCATCCCGCTGGTCGATGCCGCGCTGGACATCTTGAAGAAGCTCCGCGGTCTGCACCCGGTGCTTGTCTTCCCTGGGGCCAGGGAAGACAAGATGCTGTCGAGCATGTCAATGTTGACGGTGTTGCGGCGGATGAACCGTGCGGATCTGACTGTGCACGGGTTCCGCTCGACGTTCAGGGACTGGGCGGCTGAGATGACCCAGTACCCGAAGGAACTGGCCGAGCTTTCGTTGGCGCACACCGTGGGGAACGCCGTCGAGAACGCCTACCGGCGCTCGGACCTCTTCGAGCGTCGCCGCGCGCTGATGCAGGACTGGGCGGCCTGGTGCGCAGTTGTTCAGCCGGATACCGAGGAAACCGCGGATGCCGGAGGTGAACCGGAGCTTGAAGTCACGGATGCCGCAGAGCAGGAGGGGCCTCGTAGTGCTGCCTGAGAATCGCCAGTGCAGCAGGCAACAGGGTGGCTTGGCGTGGGGCCCGACTCGCCCTGTGTGGCATCATGACGGGGGTCGGAAGTTCGACGGAGGGATGGTCCGCCCTACAGGGCTCTCCGCCCAAATCGACGACCCCCGCTACAACCCCCGGATGCGACGCGGATTTGATGGGTTTTCGTGGGACGTTAAGAAGTGGTCGCTTGCCCTGCCCGCAAAGTCCGGAGTGAAATCTTGGACGCAGTGAGACGCTGTGACGGCCTAAGGGCCCGGACGTCCACTCCGCCAAAAAATCAACGGGTTGCAACAGCGATGTTGCAACCCGTTGTGCTTTGTGGGCGCTCTATCACACCGCCCAGCGCACGCGGTGGCTCAACCAGGGCGGCTGGGGCGTGCCGCGTGCACGTGCCAACACAGCATCGCGCTCGCGTGCGGCTTCAGCTTCCGCGTCGTACTGCGCGGCGCGCTCGATGACGCTGCGCAGTGACTGTTCCACGCGCACGCCGATCTCTGCGTCGACCTCGTAGCGGCCGTCCACGCTCGGGATCTGCGCATCGCTGGCGTAGACCGCGTCGAGGATGTCGCGAGCACCCAGCGCCGACAGCACCGGCTTGAGCGCGTAGTCGAGAGCCAGCAGGTGAGCTGCGCTCCCGCCCGTGGCGAGTGGCAGCACGGTCTTGTCGCGCAGTCCGTCCTGTGGCAACAGGTCGAGGAAGCTCTTCAGCAGGCCGCTGTAGGCGGCCTTGTAGATCGGGGTGGCGACGAGGACGACCTGCGCCTCCAGCACCTTGCGGATCGCGGCCTGGATGTCGGTGTCGGCGAATTCGGCGTGCAGCAGTGCCTGGCCGGGCAGGTCGCGGACCGTGATCGTCTCTGTGGTGGTCGCGTGAGGCTGCAGCCTGGCCTGCGCCAACTGGAGCAGGGCGCCGGAGCGCGAACGCAACGAGGGACTGCCGAGAATGCTGATGACTTTCATGGGGTTCTGGTTTGGTGTGCGAGAGAGAGAAGTGCAGTCGCGGAACAACCCTCGACCCTAAGCCGCGAGGTCCCGGTGGACAAGGACGCTTTGCGGCTTTGCATATGCCGGCCCGTCTGACCGTGCCACGGCGAGAAGAGGGGGAAGCCCTCCACCCGGCAGCCGTGCCGTCTCATAATGGATTCGTCATCGCTCCGAAGGAGGCAGGCATGGTCGTCGAAACGAACCCGTCTTCGATCGCATCGTCCGCGCGCATCGACCTCTTGCGCGACGTCGACGTCGCCTATTGGTGTCGCTTGCTGGACGTCGACCACGCGCAGTTGCGTCGAGCCGTCCAGCAAGTCGGTCCGCGCGCCGAGTCGGTGGTGCGCTACCTGAAGCGCGAGCTGCCGGCCTCCGGCCCCGAGTACGACCCGCCCGGCGGTTGAGCGCTCGGCGACGCTGGCGTCGGCGCGCCGAAATCGCAGTGCCTGCAGCTGGTTGAGCGCCTCACAGTCCGTGGCAGACAGCGATTCGACCAAGCTTTGGGCTTGGCGGCGAAGCTGCCCTTGCCCTGCAGCTCGATCTGCGCAAGCAGCGGTGTGCCGGGCAGGCGGACCAGGGTAGCGGGGGATCTGGCGGCGCGAGAAGCGTTCATCGGCAACTTGTCACGACGAGTTGCCGGGAGCGTCGCGGCGCCCGCTGGTGCGGCCAACCGGGCGGATCGCATATCGAACCTCGCCCTGCTCGCACATACCGGGACGACGAGCGCCGCGGATCAGCGGCGGCGCGCCGGGGTCAACGGGTCACGACGTGGCCGTCGCTCGCTGGCAGGAGTCGATGCTGCGCAACCGGTCGAACTCTCGCCGGGCCACCAGCGCCGGGTCGCTGGCGCCTTCACGCGCCTGCAGTTCATAGGCCAGATCGAGGTAGCCGTGGAAGTTGCCGCGCCCTTCGGAGAGGGCCTGACATTGCTGCGCGAAGGTTTCAGCCCAGATGATCTTTTGTACCGTCGTCATTCATGTACTCCAGGGCGGCAGCGGGGCGCCGCGCTCAGTGGTTGCTCCTGCGCCGTAAGCGTAGACGGGACCGGCTGTTCATGGGCGCAAGCGGGCCCCCCTGAAGCGAGGGCGTCGCGGGCCACGCGTGTGAAGTTCTTGCGATTCCGATGCAGTGGTCGTCGCAGCGGGAGTTGGTCGGCGAGGCCCGCCCGAGGCTTTCCACCGCTTCCGTTTCGCCGGAACTTGTGATCTCCTCGCCACAACCGCGCCATTGGGGCGACCCACAACCAGGAGACTTAACCGTGACCACCGCTGGCA
Source organism: Methylibium sp. T29 (assembly GCF_000576205.1). Classification (NCBI taxonomy): domain Bacteria; kingdom Pseudomonadati; phylum Pseudomonadota; class Betaproteobacteria; order Burkholderiales; family Sphaerotilaceae; genus Methylibium; species Methylibium sp. T29. The sequence continues at coordinate 68,987 of NZ_AZND01000004.1, forward strand.
ACCGCCAACTGCTGCTCGCCCGCCATCCCGAAGGCCGCATCCGCGACGAAGATTTCCGCCTCGTCGACGCGCCGCTCGCGCCGCTCGCGGACGGCCAGGTGCAGGTGCGCACGATCTACCTGTCGATCGACCCGACGATGCGCGTCTGGCTGCACCCGACAGACAACTACCTGCCGATGATCCAGCCCGGCGAGGTGTTCCGCGGCATCGGCATCGGCGTGGTCGAGGCCACGCGGCACCCTGGCTTCGCACAGGGCACGCTGGTGCAGGGCCTGTTCGGCTGCCAGCAACGCGTGATCAGCGATGGCTCGGACCTGCTCGTCTTGCCGGACATCGCGCCGCTGCCGGTCACGGCTCATTTCAGCCTGCTCGGTCACATCGGCATGACGGCCTACTGCGGCCTCGTCAAAGTGGGCGCGGCGAAGGCCGGAGAGACCTTGCTGGTGTCTGGCGCCGCCGGTGCCGTGGGCGCGCTGGTCGGCCAGATCGGCCGCATCCTCGGCTGCCGCGTCGTCGGCGTGGCGGGCGGCGCCGAGAAGTGCCGCTACCTGACCGAGGTGCTGGGCTTCGATGCCGCGGTGGATTACCGCGCCGCCGACTTCGACGCGTCGCTGGCCGCAGCCTGTTCGAAGGGCATCGACGTGTACTTCGACAACGTCGGCGGGCACACCCTCGAGCTCGCTCTGGGGCAGATGAACGACTTCGGCCGCATCGTTTGCTGCGGCATGATCTCGACCTACAACGACTACGATGTGCCGGGTCCGCGCAACATCGTGCAGGTGGTGCTGAAGCGGCTGCGCATGCAGGGTTTCGTGATCCTTGATCCCGAGCACGACCCGAAGGAGGCCTACGCGCACCTGCTGCAGTGGGCCGGAGAGGGCCGCCTGCAGCATCGCGCGCATGTTGTCGAAGGCCTCGAACGCGTGCCCGATGCCATCAACATGCTGCTTGATGGCCGCAACCAGGGCAAGCTGATGGTTCGCCTGTCGGACGAGCCTGCCGCGGCATGAGGCTTGCGCTTTACTCGGACCTGCACCTGTCGGTGCAGCCGCTGGACGTGCCGTCGACGCCGGCCGACGTGGTGGTGGTGGCGGGCGACGTGTCGCGGCCCGCCGGCGCCATCGCGTGGGCTCGACAGTTTCCGCAGCCCACGCTGTTCGTTGCGGGCAACCACGAGTTCTACGGCGGCGATCTCGTGACCACGCTGCGGCAGTTGCGTGAGCAGGCGCAGGGCAGCGCGGTGCGGGTGCTGGAGCGCGACGAGTGGCACCACGGCGGCGTGCGCTTCCTCGGCTGCACGCTGTGGTCCGACTACCGCCTGTTCGCTACCGTGGTGGAGCGTGACGCCGGGGTGCGACAGGCGACCGAACTGGTGCGAGACTTCTCGCGCGTTCGCGTGGCACCGGAGTTCGACCAGCTTTTCACGCCCGCGCTGTCGCAACTGCTGTTCGACACGGCCGTCGACTGGCTGGAGGCGCGCTTCGCCGAACCGCACGACGGCCCGACGGTGGTGGTGACCCACCATGCGCCCTCGCGCGGCAGCATCGCGGACAAGTTCGCCGGCTCGCCGCTGAACGCCTGCTTCGTCTCCGACCTGGAGGCGCGCATCCTGCGCTGGCAGCCGCAGCTCTGGCTGCACGGTCATGTGCACGACAGCTTCGACTACCGGATCGGCCGGACCCGGGTGGTCGCCAATCCGCGTGGCTATGCGCCACGCGGTCAGGTAGAGAACCCGGCGTTCGATCCGGCGCTGCTGATCGAGGTCGACTGAGCCGGGCCCGTCGGCCCGGACCCTCACGCTTCCGTGGCGGTCTTGCGTCGGCCAAGCGGCAACGTGACCAACCCGGTCGTGAGCGCCGTGCCGACCAGGATGACCGCGCAGCCGATCACCATCGCCGTGGTGATGCCCTCGGCCAGGAATATCCAGCCCCACAGCACAGCGAACGCCGGAATCAGGAAGGTCACCGCGATCGTGTTGGACGGGCCGATGCGGGCGATCAGGCGGAAGAACAGCACGTAGCCACGCCGGTGCAGGCCAGTGCCAGCAGGCCGACCGCCAGCCAGGCCGTGGCCGAGGGCGCCTGCGTGGGCCAGAACCACAGCATCGGCAGCGTGAGCACGAGCGCCGCCGACACCTGGCTGCCGGTGGCCACGGCGAGCGGCGCCACGCCGGTGAGCCGCTTCTTGGTGAAGCTGGCCGACCAGCCGTAGAGCAGGGTCGCGCCCAGGCAGGCAACGACCGCCCAGCCGGTGCTTGTGCCATCGGCGCCCGGCTTGAAGCTGGCCTTGTCCCAGGCCAGCCACAGCACGCCGCCGAAGCCGATCAGCAGGCCCAGCACGCGCGATGGCGTCAGCCGGTCCTTGAGCCACAGCCAGGCGATCAGCGCACCCCACAGCGGAGTGGTAGCGTTGAAGATCGACGACAGGCCGGCGGTGATGGCGAGCGCCGCATAGCTGTAGGCCAGGAAGGGCAGAGCCGAGTTGGCGAGTCCCACCAGGAAGATGTCGCGCCAGTGTGTACGCAGCACACCCAGCTGCCGGCGGGCGGCCAGCAGCGGCAGCAGGAACAGCGTGGCCCCCAGCACGCGCAGCCCGGCCAGCGCCACCGGGCCGAATTCGCCGGCCCCCAGGCGCATGAACAGGAAGGAGGCACCCCAGAGCGCCGCCAGCAGGCACAGCTCGAGGACGTCGGCCGGCTTCACAGCAGGGTGCCCTCAAGCCGCAGCAACGCCGCCTTGCGCTCCAGGCCACCGGCATAGCCGGTGAGGGAGCCGCTCGTGCCCAGCACGCGGTGGCAGGGCACGATCACCGCGACCGGGTTGCGGCCGATCGCCGCACCCACCGCCCGCACCGCCGACGCACGGCCGAGCTGCTGCGCGAGGCCACCGTAGCTGAGCGTGCGGCCCGCGGCGATGCCACGAAGCGCCTCCCACACCGATTGCTGGAACGGCGTGCCCTGCGGATCCAGCGCGATCGTGAAGGGTGCCGAACCGTCGCGCCAGTAGTCGGCGAGTTCATCGAGGGCCTGGACGATCCAGCGTTGGCCGGCGTCGACCGGCGCATCGATCGTGCCGGGATGGTGCTTCTGACCGTCGAACCAGAGGCCCGCGAGGCCGCGCTCGGTGGCTGCGAGTGTGATCGGGCCGAGCGGCGTGTCGGCCCGGGCCTGGGCGGCGAACGAACGAGGTGGCATGGGGCGCTTGGACGGAAAGGTCGCCGGAGATCCCGTTGAGCAGCCAGCCGGCGACGGACCCGCGATCTTAGGCTGGGCGGGCGTGACGCACTCGGCGCGAGGAAACCCGGTGACCGGCGGGCCGAAGCAGGGGGCGTCCCTACAATCCGCCGGTCTCCTCAGTCTTCTCATTCAGGACGGACCCCCGCATGCAAGTTGCAGCTTCGATCTTCAAGGCCTATGACATCCGTGGCATCGTCGGCAAGACGATCGACGAGCAGTTCGCCGAGCACCTCGGCCGTGCGTTCGGCAGCGAGGCGCGCAAGCTGGGCGAGAAGGCGGTCGCGGTCGGCAGGGACGGGCGCCTTTCCGGGCCGGGGCTGTCGGCCGCGCTGATCCGTGGCCTGGCCTCGACCGGTCTCGACGTGGTGGACCTGGGGCCGGTCACCACGCCGATGCTGTATTACGTGGCCGCCACGCGCGCAAAGCACGGCTGCCGCAGCGGCATCCAGGTCACCGGCAGCCACAACCCGAAGGACTACAACGGCTTCAAGATGGTGCTGGGCGGCCGCGCGATCTACGGCGAGGACATCCAGGGTCTGCGCCGGCGCATCGAGGCCGAGGACTACGTGAAGGGCCAGGGCCGCTCGGCCGCGATGGACATCGGCGCCGAGTACCGGCACCGCATCACCAACGACTGCAAGCTGGCCCGGCCGATGAAGATCGTGGTCGATTCCGGCAACGGCATCCCCGGCGCGTCGGCGCCCGGCATCCTGCGCGCGCTGGGCTGCGAGGTGATCGAGCTCTACTCCGAGGTCGACGGCGACTTCCCGAACCACCATCCCGATCCCTCCAAGCCGGAGAACCTGGTGGACCTGATCCGCACCGTGAAGGAGACCGGTGCCGAACTCGGCCTGGCTTTCGACGGCGACGGCGACCGCCTGGGCGTCGTGACCGCCGATGGCCAGAACATCTTCCCCGACCGGCAATTGATGCTGTACGCGCAGGACATCCTGCAGCGCCACCCCGGCGCGCCGATCATCTTCGACGTCAAGTGCTCGCAGCGCCTCGTCGCGGCGATCCGCAAGGCCGGCGGCGAGCCGGTGATGTGGAAGACCGGCCACTCGCTGATCAAGGCAAAGCTCAAGGAGAGTGGCGCACCGCTGGCCGGCGAGATGAGCGGCCACATCTTCTTCGGCGAGCGCTGGTATGGCTTCGACGATGCCACCTACACCGCGGCGCGGCTGCTGGAGATCGTGTCGCGCCACAAGGACCCGAGCAAGCTGCTCAACGCCCTGCCCACCAGCTACAGCACGCCTGAGCTGAACGTGCCCTGCGCCGAGGGCGAGCACCACGAGGTGGTGGCCCGGCTGCGCGAAGTGGCCAAGTTCCCCGGCGCCAGCGAGGTGATCACCATCGATGGCCTGCGCGCCGAGTTCAAGGATGGCTTCGGCCTGGTGCGCGCCTCCAACACCACGCCGGTGCTGGTGCTGCGTTTCGAGGGCCACACGGCGGCGGCGCTGGAGCGCATCCAGGCGCAGTTCATGGCCGCATTGCGCGCCGTGAAGCCGGACGCGCAGGTCGCCGCGGCGGCGCACTGAGCGGCGCCGTCGCCTCGCGGCCGCCATGGACGTGAAGGCCGGCTTCGCGCGCTTCGTCTACGGCAGCCTGTTGCGCGCGCTGAGCCCGGTCTACGCGCTGCGGCTGTGGTGGCGCGGGCGCGCCGAACCGCCGTACCGCCAGGCCATCGGCGAGCGCTTCGGCCGCTATGCCGGGACCGCGGTGCCCGGCGCGGTGTGGATCCATGCCGTGTCGCTCGGCGAGACCCGGGCCGCCCCAGGCGCTGGTCGATGCGCTGCGCGACGAACAGCCGTCGCTGCGCCTGCTGCTCACCCACG